>JAQWYY010000060.1 GCA_029253705.1 Luminiphilus sp.
ATTGGATGACGACGTGAATCAACCGGCCGACATAAAGACACTCCCCCTGCTCAGTGAACAAGAGACCATCGAACGTATCTTCCAGCATATCGATAACCGAACCACCGACCTTGGCGACACCGTGTGGCAAGAGCCCGTAGCGCACTACCACAGCCAAGAACGGTTCGACGCCGAGCTGTTGCTGCTCCGACAATCACCTATTCCTTTTTGCCCCTCTGCCGCGCTGCCTGAAAACGGCAGCTACGTCGCCCGCTCGGCCTCGGGTACGCCATTGCTAGTTGCTCGCGGCAACGACGGTGTGGCTCGAGCATTTATCAACGCCTGTCGCCACCGCGGCATGCAAGTTGCCAGTGGCCAGGGGTGTCAGAAGAACTTTTCCTGCCCTTACCACGCCTGGACCTATGGCCTTGACGGGGCACTGAAAGGCATACCGGGGCAAGCAGCGTTCCCCGGCTTGGATAAGCAGGAACACGGCTTGGTAGAGGTAAGCGCTCGGGAGTTTGGTGGACTTATCTACGTACAACAGATTGGCCAGATAAGCGATGAGGCTCTCAGCGACAAACCTCATTTTTTTACGCCCGATCAAGTTTGCTTTGATCAAAGCGAAGTTGCTGATAACGCCAATTGGAAATTAATCACTGAGACGCTCCTTGAGGGGTACCACATTAAGTCGCTGCACCAAGAGACCTTTTACCCCTTTGGTCTAGATAACATTAATGTCGTTGAGGTTTTCGGGGCTAACGCACGCGTTGTTTTTCCTTTTAAACGTATTGAAAAGCTACGCGACCTCGCACCTGAGGATCGGAAGCTAGATGGCATGGTCACCTCGGTTTATCACCTGTTCCCTAATGCCAGTGTGTCGCTCCTCTCAAAACACGCTAGCCTCACCATCATGGAGCCGCTCAGTCCCACAAGGACCCGTTTAGTGAGCTATTATGTGATGAACTCCTCAACCGATGATCGTCCGATAACGCTGGAGGCCGCGCAGCGCGACGTCGAGTTTGTCAATAATGCGGGACAGGTTGAGGATCGCGCCGCTGCCTGCGCCATTCAAGAAACTGTGAGCACACCAGCGAATCCTCACCTGACCTTTGGCTATTTTGAAAAAGCCATTGTCAACTTTCACCAACAGCTCGCGCAAAAAATATCCTGAACTGAGGCCTAGGCCAAACCGCCATGACTCTAAGGGGCGTCGCTTGCGTTCTGGTTTTCTGTGGCTCAGCTATGGTCGTGTGCTGCGCCATTTGCGCTGCAAATAGGCGCCAAAAATTACTCGCCAAAACAGCACGACTTGTCGCTATGATGCAGACATAGCAGCCCGAGATTCGCTCATGAAACAGGTATTAAAACTCCTCAGTCTTCTAGTGCTCACCGGAACCACATCAGTGAGCTGGTCTAACGCTTTGTCCTTGGAAGACATCTTGGCAACCACACCCGAGCTCAGGAGTGAACTGCCCTCGCCTACAACAGCGACTGGCGTCGCGGTAGGAGAACGCCACTGGTATCACCATGAAATTGTGGACTACCTCGATACCCTTGCAGCAGCGTCCCCTCGCATGGTGGCACTTGGACCTCATGCCAACAGCTACGGCGGGCGCTCCTTGGTGAGCTACGCCATATCCTCTGAATCTAATATTGCCAAGCTACAAGATATCAAAGCCGCCCGTGCCAATATCATTGATCCTGCCAGTGGCCTAGAAGCCACCAAGCAACCCGCTGTAATGCATATGATGTACAGCATTCACGGTAACGAGCCCAGCGGTAGTAACGCCTCTCCCCTAGTTGCCTACTACCTCAATGCGTCTTTGGATCCGGCGATTACAGCGCAGCTTGAAGACGTAGTGATTATTTTTAACCCCATGCTCAATCCCGACGGCCTCGACCGCTTCGCACACTGGACCAATAGCCATCGCGGGCAAGTCCCCAGTCCTGACGCCAATGACCGCGAGCACCGGGAGTATGTTCCCAATGGGCGAACC
>JAQWYY010000085.1 GCA_029253705.1 Luminiphilus sp.
AGCCACGCGCAACTCGCCGCCCGAACCGTCGGGGAGGCAATCTTGTGCTTGCCGGTGAACCACACGGCAATACCGAACTGGCGAACGACCTGCAGCTCACCATTATAAAAGCCCGAGGCACCATAGATCATGCGGTGCACATGGGCGACGTAGCGCTGCAACCGTCTTTCGTCCACTGTCTCCAGGTAACCGGGTAAGCTTCTGAAGTGGATGAAAAGAATCGCGGTTTCAACATAGTGCTGATTACCCTCATATTGCTTTTCGGAGGGCGGTCTCAATAGATCCAGTGGCAGTGCGGCAACCCGTTCTCTTAGCGCTTCGATCTCATTAGTGCTTACCTTTTGAGCATCCCCGACAGCACCCAACTCGGCGGCTACGGCTTGTAAGTTTTTGCCCACTCGTAAAGCCAGGGTTCGGGTGGTCAGGTATACGGCAATGCTCAGCAATATCGCTAGACCTGAGAGGCTAAGTACAAATCGAAGCTGGGTGCTGTCGCGAATTGCTGTATTGAGGGCGACTTCCGCAATACCCGCCTGATCCCCAGCAATCACTATCGGGGCCTGAAAGATCAAACTGCTGGTTTGTTGTTTTCCAACCGCGGCAAGCTCGCGCTTATCGACGTCAAGCGCTCTGGCCGCGACGATACTTTGCTGTTCAGTAAGTTTGCTCAGCTCGCCGGCGATTCCCAAGCGATCACCTGTCGCCAGCTCTACACCTAGCCTTCGGGCCAATTGCTCGGCAACAGCTTTTCCGTACTCGCTTTGCAGATTGGCTTGACTGTGACTGCTGGACTGTGCGGCTAACGCTACCAATGCCAGACTGGAAATAAGGCAGCACAAACACGCGGTTGCGGCTAGCTGCTGATGCAGCGGTGAGCTGCGGAAAGCGGTGGTGACTGCGCGCACTGTTTTCGGCCTTCTTTTAGGTAACTCGCAGTATAAACCTCACGTCTGCGCTATGCTTGTCCTTCAAGGAATAATCTATGACTGACAAACCCTACGCATTGACTGCCATCTCGACCAGTGGTCAGGCAGATGCCTTTGCTTCCCTCGATAACGCCTTAGAGGCACTATCGGTGACAGCACTCAACATTAAAGCATTGGCTGTACCCCGGTCATTGGCGGAACGACGATCAGCCCGGGTTTATTCTTTGCCCCCAGGTGTGGATTTGAATTCATTGAAACAATCCCTGAAGGCGCTTGAAGTTCAAGCACCACTGGACTGGGCGATACAAACTGTGGCTGCGCGAGTGCGTCGGTATCGCCTAGCGGTCTTTGATATGGACTCGACGCTGATTCGTTGCGAGGTCATCGATGAGCTCGCGAGGTACGCGGGAGTGGGTCAGCAAGTCGCTGCCATCACCGAGCGAGCCATGCGCGGTGAGCTCGACTTCCAGGCAAGCTTTATTGAACGATTGGCGTTGCTCAAGGGCCTAGACGCGGCGGTAGTCGATCGCATCTTGGACGCCATGCCTATCACCGAGGGTGTTAGCGAATTGATCCTCACCCTGCGGGCCAGAGGCATTTACACCGCTATTTTGTCGGGTGGATTTATGCCGTTTGCTCACTACCTACAGCGCCAGTTCGGTTTTGATGAGGTTCATGCTAACAGCCTTGAGGTCGACCGAGGGGCGCTGACAGGAAAAGTGCAGTTACCCATCGTTGACGGCGAATACAAGCGTAACGCGCTGGTGGAAATCGCAAGGCGGCGAGAAGTTGATCTCGCGGACACTATCGCGGTGGGTGATGGCGCCAATGATTTACCGATGCTGATGACGGCTGGACTGGGGGTGGCATATGCCGCTAAACCCGTCATCCAGAAGCAGGTGGAAGTGCAGCTGAATCACGCGGGTCTCGATGGCGTTTTGTATTACCTGGGCGCTGGAAGTGAACTCAGTGATTAAGAGCGCTGAACTCGGAGCAATGCTGCGGTATGATTCGCGGCGACTGACGTAAGGAGCGCCCCATGGCCAATTTTTCCACCAACGAATTCAAGTCCGGTCTAAAAGTGATGCTCGATGGCGAGCCGTGCTCGATTC
>JAQWYY010000090.1 GCA_029253705.1 Luminiphilus sp.
AGTTTCAGCGGCGCGGCACAGGGCATCAAAATTCAGACCTGAACCACTAAAAAGTGCTCCACCGTCTGAAAAGGAATCAGGAGTCACGTTGAGAATGCCCATAACTAAGGGCTTCCTCAAGGAGAGTTCCCGGTCAGGGCAGACCAATCGTGTCGGCCCAAAGCCCGGAATTTTCATAGCATCAACAGTAAATTAATGCTCGCCAGCAGGATCACCGATAGGACCCACGGAATCGCTCGACGATGAGGCATCACCATCGGATTGGCTGTCTCCGGAGTCTCCCCAATCTGCCGGGGGACGCGGGACTCTTTCGTTCATAATATCGTCAATCTGGTCAGCATCGATGGTCTCATACTGCATGAGTGCCTCGGCCATCACGTCGAGCTTTTTGCGATTGTCCTCGAGGATTTTATGTGCGCCCTGATAGCAATCATCAATAATCTTTCTAACTTCCGCGTCAATAGAACGTGCCGTTTCGTCCGACATTGCTTTAGCCGGCTGTCCAGCGCTGCGACCCAAGAAGACCTCTTCACCGCCCTCGTCATACATCAACGGCCCCATCGCGGGAGACAGACCCCACTTAGTGACCATGTTCCGAGCGATTTCCGTCGCTCGCTGAATGTCGTTAGAGGCGCCCGTAGTAATACCCTCTGGGCCCAAGGTCATTTCCTCAGCGACACGCCCACCAAACAAGCTGGTGATTTGACTCACAATATGTCGACGGCTGTGACTGTAGCGGTCTTCCTCAGGAAGAAACATGGTCACACCGAGGGCTCGACCCCGAGGAATAATCGACACTTTGTAAACCGGGTCGTGCTCAGGCATCAAACGACCCACAATAGCGTGCCCCGCTTCATGGTATGCCGTATTTAGCTTTTCTTTCTCTGACATCACCATAGACCGTCGCTCTGCGCCCATCATGATTTTGTCTTTTGCCAATTCAAACTGCTGCATACCCACCATGCGCACCCCAGACCGTGCAGCGAACAAGGCAGCCTCATTGACCAAGTTGGCAAGATCGGCGCCAGAAAAGCCCGGCGTTCCTCTGGCAATCTTTGACGGCTCGACGTCTTCACCCAGCGGCACCTTACGCATGTGCACTTTTAAAATATGTTCTCGTCCACGGATATCTGGCAAGCCAACGACGACTTGGCGGTCAAACCGACCGGGACGCAGTAGCGCTGGATCTAGAACGTCAGGCCGGTTAGTCGCAGCGATCACAATAACGCCGTCACTGCCTTCAAAGCCGTCCATTTCTACCAACAGCTGGTTAAGTGTTTGCTCTCTCTCATCGTGTCCACCGCCAAGGCCCGCGCCCCGATGACGTCCAACCGCATCAATCTCGTCAATGAAAATAATGCATGGCGACTGTTTTTTAGCCTGCTCGAACATGTCGCGCACTCGCGAGGCGCCCACACCGACAAACATTTCGACAAAGTCTGAACCTGAAATTGAAAAGAAGGGCACCTTGGCTTCACCCGCTATTGCCTTAGCAAGCAGCGTCTTACCCGTACCGGGCTGACCAACCATTAGAATTCCCCGAGGAATCCTGCCGCCCAGTTTCTGAAAGCGGCTGGGATCCCGAAGGTACTCAACCAGCTCTTGTACGTCTTCTTTTGCCTCATCGACGCCCGCAACATCAGCAAACGTCGTCGTTATCTGATCTTCCCCTAGCAACTTGGCCTTGCTTTTACCAAAGCTCATTGGGCCGCCACGACCGCCACCGCCGCCTTGCATCTGACGCATGAAGAACATGAACACAGCAATAATGATAAGGATGGGAAAGCTAGCGACCAGTAGTTGTGTCCACACGCTTTGCTGCTCAGGCTTTCGTCCCTCGACCTCGACGCTATGGGTTAACAAATCGTCCATCAACTTGGGGTCTTCGACCATGGGTCGGATAGTTTCAAAGCTTGAGCCATCATAGCGCTCGGCACTAATCGTAAGTCCGTCAACCACCACCTTGCGAATCCGGTCGTTGTTGATTTCCTCAATAAAACTGGAATACCCGACCTGCTCGGTAGTGCCCTTCATACTGAAATTGTTAAATACAGAGAGCAAGACCGCGGCAATTACTAGCCACAAGAGCAGATTTTTCGCCATGTTGTTCAAAATTCTTTCCTCACTTAAAAACCTGAGACACGAGCTGCATGCCAGTATAAGGTCTTTACGTTGGTGCGCCACGACTAGATTTCAAGCCCCTGTTGAGGTTTGAGGTCCTTTATTTACGCTGCGCAAACCCATCTTCAAGGTTACCATTAACTTCACTATCGACCTTTAAATCCAGTAGCCACCAAGTAAACCTCTCGAGATCTTGGGCGAGACGCCTCTGGCTTGCGGGTCAAAACACGATCAAAATGCTGCCTAGCGGTTCCCAAAACCGACTCAAACCCCTCGCCCTGAAAAATTTTACTCACAAACGTACCGCCGTCTACCAAAGTGTGAGCTGCTAAATCTAACGCCAATTCCACTAAGTAAATGGCGCGAGGTTGATCCACGGCACTGACACCGCTCATATTCGGCGCCATATCGGACATCACCACGTCTACCGGACGCTCACCCAGTAAAACCTGCAGGGCCTCAAATACAGCCTCCTCGGTGAAATCACCTAACAGAAACTCCACATCGGCAAGGCTGTCCATAGGCAGAATGTCACTGGCGACTACTCGCCCACGAGCACCCACCATCTCAACCGCTACCTGGGACCAACCACCAGGAGCTGCACCCAGATCCAACACCGTCATACCTGGCTTAATTACGCGATCACGGTCATTGATTTCTTTTAATTTATAACAGGCTCGAGAACGATAGCCTTCTTTAATTGCACGCTGAACATAGAGATCTTCGCGATGCTCCTTCAACCACGCACGACTTGAAGAACGTTTCTTAACCATAGGTGGGGGACTCTCATCACGGTCTGAAGTACACTACACGGCCCCGAGTATAGATGACCACAATGGAAAGCGAGCGCAAAACCCCTAAAACTTCTCTCAGCAATACCGTGCTGCGGCAATACCGTGCCATTGCTCATAAACTTAACCCCGTTGTGCGTGTTGGCGGTAACGGGTTAAGTCAAAACGTTTTGGCAGAGGTAGATCGGGCACTGGCCGACCACGAGCTCATTAAAATCAAAATAGCCGTTGGCGATCGCGATCTCCGGGATTCTCTGATCGAGCAGCTGTGTCAAACCGCGAGCGCTGAGTTAGTACAGCGCATTGGTAACACTGCGACGCTGCTGCGACGTAACCCACAGGCCGACCCACGCAAATCAAACCTGCAACGAGTTCTTTAGCCGCCGACCAATAAAACCCAAAACTACGACCTGCATTATTTGCGTCGCCCAATGGGTAGCAATTTCGCGCCGCGCTGGGAGAGCCTGTTTGGGGAGGGAGCAAGCGCCTACAACATGATGCCTACTAACTGAAAGACCAACAGAGACAGTACATAGGCCCCTACGAGATAACTTACGAGCATGCTAAGCGCTAGACGCGTTGAGCCCTCGCGGGCGAGGATAACCACCGTAGAAACGCATTGTAGGGCAACCGCAAAAAAGACCAATAGTGCGATACCGGAACCCAATGGCAAACCGCTTGCCTGAATGTGATCAACCAGCGGCAGCATATTTTCCTCCGACCCCTCGATACCAAAAATGGTTCCTAAGGTGCCCACAAAGACCTCTCGGGCCAGAAAGCTGGTGAGAATTGCAATCCCATAACGCCAATCGAGCCCTAAAGGTGAGAAAACAGGTTCGACAAAGTGCCCCAAGGCTCCCAGCCATGACTGGCCTAAATCGGCCCCACCATTGGGGAAATAACCCAGCACCCATACCACCACCGTCACTGCAACAATGATTTTACCTGCCTGAGTCACAAACTGCTGACAGCGATTCCAAGCATTACGAAGCAATGGCTTAGCCGTTGGCAGACGGTATGGCGGCAATTCGAGCACAAAGGGTTGCTCTGCTTGCTGACTTTGTGACGCCTTACTCACAAACCCGGTCACCAGTAACGCCACAAGCATCCCGAAAAAATAGATCGCAAACAGCGCCAAACCCTGCCATCCCACCAAGCCCAATAAAACGGTATCACTGGGGATAAACGTGGCAATTAAAAGCGCATAAACTGGCAACCGTGCCGAACATGGCATTAGAGGAATCGCCAAATACGTCATCATTCTTTGTCGTGGAGAGTCAACAGATCTCGCGGCGTAAATAGCTGGAATCGCGCAGGCAACTCCGGACAGCAGCGGTATAAAACTTTTACCCGTAAGGCCAAACACCCTCAGCGGGCGATGGCAGATAAGTGCCGCTCTGGCGAGGTAGCCGGAATCCTCCATAATGCCAATGACTAGGGTCAACACAAAGATCTGTGGCACAAACACCAAGAAGGCACCGACACCACCAAACAAGGCGTCAGCCACAAAATCAGCCATCATTTTGTTGGGGATGAGGGGAACAACCACCTGACCCAATTTGGATACCAGAGACTCAACCGCGTCCATCACAGGGGCCGACCACGTAAAAATCGACTGAAAAAACAGAAACATAATAAAGAAGAACGCCAAACCACCAAGTGCAGAACTCAGAAAAAAGCGGTCCAGCCTAAGCTGCGAATGAATCAGCACATCGCCCTTTGGGCTAAACTTTTTGGCAAGTTGCTGCGCTGAACCCCGCAAAATCTCGTTAGGCGTCTCGCGCCAGTTACGACTTACGGTAGTTTGTGGTGCGGCAGTGTCTTTAAGACCATCAATAAGAGGCTCAAAACCCCAGCTTTCCCGGGCCGACACCGGAATCACCGGCACACCCAAGGCTGCTGCAAGCCCGGCAGCGTCAAATTCAAGCTGGTTGTCCTTGATCACATCACACATATTGGCCAACACGGTGACCGGCTTTTGATGATGCTGACATTCTCTAATTACCTGCAGAATGAAATGCATGCATTTCTCAAGGCGTGTGGCATCAGCAACACAGAGCACATGACTGACTTTATTATCTGCAAGCGCCTCATTAAGGAAGCTCACAGCGATGGCTTCCTCACCTGAGATAGGTTCCAGTGAATATGTGCCCGGAAAATCAACGAGCTCTGTGCCGGGCAAACTCACCATCGGGCCGCTGGCCACGTCAACAGTAATTCCCGGATAATTCGCGACCCGCTGACTTAAACCTGTCAGGCGATTAAAAAGCGAGCTCTTGCCTGAATTAGGGCTGCCCAGCAACAAGACCTGCTTCACGATAAAGCTTCCGCCGTATCACTGGCCAAGACAAACACAGCGGCCGCGATTTCCTTGTCCAAGGAAAATACCGAATTACTAATACTGTAAACCCTTGGAGCACCGAAACCTGGATTTAGTAAGCACTGGACGCGGGCACCGGGCTGAAAACCAAACTCCATGACTCGCCCCTGATACGCCACCGACAGCCCATCGTCAAAACCGGTGACCATGGCAGCCTCGCCGGGGCGCAGGTCCCAAAGTGCTTTTGGAGCGGGCGCATTATTCATAAGGGGCACTTAATGAGAAAGAGAATCAATACAGGCTATCGGGAAAGGGGCGTAGATTCAAACCAAGAACCGTTCATATGTACTGTACACGCTCGATTTCGTAATAAATATCCCCGCTGGGAGCCTTTACCACGACCTCATCACCCTCACTCTTGCCCACCAAAGCCCTTGCAATTGGAGAGCTTACAGAGATCAGGTTTGCCTTCACATCAGCTTCATCTTCTCCCACTATGCGGTAGGTCACAGCGTTGTCATTTTCTGTATTAATGAGATCAACCGTTGTCCCAAAAATAACCTTTCCTGTATTGGGAATTGAACTAACATCAATAACTTGGGCATGGGACAGTTTATGCTCGATGTCCTGAATACGACCTTCGGCAAAACTCTGCTGCTCCCTCGCCGCGTGGTACTCGGCATTTTCCTTCAAATCACCATGCTCACGCGCCTCAGCAATGGCTTGAATAATACGCGGGCGATCTTCGCGCTTAAGTCGGTCTAGTTCCTCTCGAAGGGATTGCTCTCCAGCAAGGGTCATGGGCACTTTGTTCATGCGGTGATGCTCTCGTGTAAATCCTGCAACCTTCTCACAGAAATATCGGTTTCCTGCTCCAGCGCCATGCAGACTGCCTCTGCTGCCGCCAATGTCGTGGTATAAAAAACTCGGTGCTGTTCGGCGCTGGCACGGATTGGAGCCGAGTCCTGAATTGCCGTCCGGCCCTCGGTAGTATTCACCACCAAGCTAGCCTCGTCATTTTTTATCAGATCAACAATGTGGGGTCGACCCTCTCGAACTTTATTAATTCGACGGACTTGCAAGCCGGCCGATTCCAGCGCCTTCGCGGTACCACCCGTAGCAGCAAGTGTGAAGCCGCGGTCTACCAACCTTCTGGCTACGTCAACAGCAGCTGGTTTATCAACATCCCGCACACTAAAGAGTGCCAGACCCGACTGGGGTGGCTCGTCTCCAGCCCCAAGCTGTGCCCTGGCAAATGCCGCAGCGAAGGTATCTCCAGTCCCCATCACCTCGCCCGTAGACTTCATTTCAGGACCCAAAATAGGATCAATACCGGGAAACTTGTTAAAAGGCAGCACCGCTTCTTTCACCGCAAAGTAAGGCGGCACCACTTCCCGAGTCACGCCTTGTTCAGCCAGTGACTGGCCCGCCATGCAGCGCGACGCTATCTTCGCCAGTGATATGCCCACGGCTTTGGAAACAAAGGGAACGGTTCTGGATGCCCGGGGATTAACTTCAATGACGTAGATTTCATTATCTTGGTAAGCGAGCTGAACATTCATGAGCCCGCACACCCCAAGCTCAATGGCCATTGCACGGACCACATCTCGCATTTGGTCTTGAACTTCAGCATCGAGGCTGTAAGGTGGCAGTGAACAGGCAGAGTCACCAGAGTGCACGCCGGCCTGCTCAATG
>JAQWYY010000098.1 GCA_029253705.1 Luminiphilus sp.
TGCCACAGGGTCTGTGGTTCTAGGCGCCGATTTTTCAATGTCCACACCGAGAAACTGATAATAGGTCCATCGCGCTCGGGCACGATTACGATTCGTATCGGTAGACGGGTAACGGTTTAGCCAAGCCGGCGTGCTCAACACCCCGGCATGGGGCCAATCGTGGTACTCCGCGATCGAATAAATCCCCGCGTCCTCGTCGACAACATTGTCATTAGTACTGGGGATGTGCCCACTATTTTTTGCCGGTTTAAAGGTGTTCAGGCGCGATCGATCGTAGAAGCCATCATCGTCATACATGGGCTCATCAAAAGCGACATCTGCTCGATAAGCCATGGCCGAAAATTGATTGACCATGGTGTAGTCTGCTGTCACAACTTCCTTATAAGATCGGTCGTTTTCAACAATATAAGCAATTAACTCAAGGGGCTCGCGGATCATTGCCTGTCTAAACTCTCGATCTGCCTCTCCTTGGGTCAGAAAAGGCCTGTTCCAGTATTCTTCTGTGTTGAACTCATCTGGGATCTCCCGAGGGAGGCTGCGCTCAAACTGCCGAAAAGTGGGAAAGCGCCAAGTGTCAAGCTGGAAGTCGATGCCGTTATTCAGCCCTTCTGTTAACAACCTATCGTTGGCTCCAGTGGTAAGGAAGTCGTGGAAGCTCTCGCCTTCCATGAGGTTGATGAGTTCATCTTTGAATCCTGCGTCGGAAGACTGCGCACGCTCAATAGCCGCTTTGGTGGGGATTGTTCCTGACAAAATAATGCCCGCTCGACGCAACGTCGTTTCCGGGCTTTCCATCACGGTGCCCGACCAAATCGAACTGGCTTCAACACTATCCTCACCAGTGTTCGCACCCACGAGCAGGGTGAGGTAGTCAGCAAACGCGAAGTAGCTATTGCTGCCCTGCGCCAAAACCGGACCGCCGCCGTGCCCCAAATCGCCGACAATTTTTCCCAACAACCAATCGGCACCCACACCATCGGTGGTTACAAAGGTCTCGAGGGCGGCGTGATTTGTGGCCGCATCGTCTGTAAAAAGCAGCCGTGCACCCTGCAGGTCGGCGGTTAAGCCTTGCTGATGACACACGGCACAACTTTGCTGGACTACGGGCTCAACGTCGCTGATATAGCAAGCCTTGGCAGTGGATCCGCAAGCGGCTTCGGAAGCGCCATCACCTGAGGAGCCATCGCCTGCAGCCCCCCCACCCGATTCTCCGGCAGAACCTGCTCGCACGTCGCTGACTGTACCCAGCAAACCATTAAATGCAGCGTGGGGATTCGCTTTGGCTGGAACTCCAGAAACAAGAAGGCAGGCGCTCACCAAACATACAAGCGCCTGTACTACGCTACCAACTGTGTTGGAGCCTTCGCTACTCGGGGGTAGGGCTGGAGGTTTCTTAGTTACTGTGTGTCTCATAAGTCAGCCAGTCTTCAGTTGTCCAAGCTTGCAACTCACCGACCAATCTGCCGATATAGCGTGTGGCGTTTTCCGCTTACTTGTCATTCTGCGGACTGACAACGTTGGATGAATTAACCTGCATGTTTACAACAATTATAAAAAAATTTCATAGCCTTGAAACACCAGAGAGGCAAGATATGATTAAAACGTGACTTGCCTCTCAATCCTCCGGAGAGGGTGTTAAGTGATCGTTTAAAAGCCATCCTTGGCTCAGGGTGCCAATCTTCCATACCAAAGCCTTGTTGTTGATCTAACGGCTTCATGTCCGTAGTTTGTGGCAACCTTTGACCGATAACTGTGCAGTACCCGCCAGTCTGTGTGCTGATTTCGCCAAAATTATCAACTTACATGCGTCAAGATATCGCAAAAACTTCCCTTTATGGGACTAAAATCGCGATATGCGTCTCAAATTGATAAATATTCAGGCGAAATAAGCTTGGTGAAGATTCTGTTTGCATTAATTTACGTTTCCCAAGGGGCGATATAGCCGATGGGGTGCAAGCATCACGGCCGGGAACCGAGACCAAGCGCTTAGAGCTCACAACCCCGTTTACCCAATATTGGGTTAGAGGGCCGTCCCACAGGCCTCTTCTACAGCTTGCAAACGCTCGGGTGTGCCCACATCGACCCAGGGGCCAACATGGACCTCACCAGAAACTTGACTGGCTGTGATGGCCGCATCTAAAAGCGGCTTCAGCGGCTGCTTGATCGGCGGGAGGCCACGGAAGAACTGCGGGCGATAAACCGCAATACCACTAAAGGTAAAGGAGATTTGACCTTTGGGGAGAAGGCACCCATGTTCCAGACTAAAATCGCCATCAGTATGATGGGGTGGGTTAGGCACCAGCACTAAATGCGCGCCCGCAGCGCGAGGGGCAATAGTGAGCAACCGCTCAAAAGGATAGGGACACCAAATATCGCCGTTAACAACGAGGAAGGGGCTGTCACCTAAGACGGGCAGGGCTTTGATAATGCCGCCCGCAGTCTCCAAAGGCTCTGACTCAACCGAGACGTTGATATGTAAACCCCAGCGGCTGCCATCACCACAGAAGTCTACAATTTGGTCCGCTAAATACGCTGCATTGATAACCAGCTCTGTAATACCCGCGGTTTTTAAATTGACAATATGGTGTTCCAGCAGCGACAGGCCTGCCACTTTCAGCAGCGGCTTGGGGGTGTCCTGTGTTAACGGCAGCATGCGGCGCCCCATGCCCGCCGCCAGAATCATAGCCTTCACGTTAATGTCACCAAGCGATACCACGCTTGCTTTTGACAAACCGGAACGATCTGCTGGGTTAGGAGATTTTGGAAACCCGCCATTGAATCCATTGACGGCGCATAAATAGCTGCCACCTCTAACACGTAAGCCAGAACAAGGGGTAAATCGTTAAGATAGTCGGGCTTGCCATCTCGCAAGAAAAGCCGAGCGAAGATACCCAGTACTTTAATGTGGCGCTGCAAACCCATGAGATCAAACCAAACCACAAACGTGGCATCGTCTACCGGTTCAAGTCGCCCCTGCTCAGTCATAAGCCGCTTATGATCAAGCAACCAAGCCAGCTGCTGCTGCCTAGGCCAGTGTACGTAGCAATCTTTCAACAAAGAGACCGGGTCGTAGGTGATGGGCCCGATCACAGCATCCTGAAAATCGATGACGGCCAGCTCTCCGTTTTGCACCACCATAAGGTTACGGCTGTGAAAATCGCGATGCACCACCACTTGGGGTTGCTGCATTGCATTGCTTATGAGGCACCGAGAAAGGTCGGAAAAACTCTGTTCAAACGCAGTCGTCCAGCTGATGCCCAGCAGCTTTGGCACAAACCAGTCTCGAAATAAATCCAGTTCGGTCTGTAGCTTTGTGGCGTCGTAAAGCGGTAACGCCGCAGTAGCATTAGGTATTGCCGCTAACTGATTTAACGCGTTGAGGGCCATGGCATACCAAGCGCCTGCAGAATGTTCACTAAGAACGGGCAGCAATACGTCATCGCCTAAATCCTCTAGCAGCAGAAAGCCCGCCTCGGCATCGGCGGCGATTAGGGCGGGTACGCGAATAGACTCCGTTTCAAATAGCTGGCGAATATGTAGAAATTCGGGGGTCTTCTCTGAGCTGGGGGCATCGACTGCAATGAGGTTTCGAGCAGGAAAAGCGCCAGTAAGCGGAACTAGCACCCGATAATATTTTCTGGGGCTGGCGTCACCGGCGATTAAACTGAAGCTAAATTCGTGCTCCTGCT
>JAQWYY010000119.1 GCA_029253705.1 Luminiphilus sp.
AAAGGGTTCGATGGCGTTATCACTCGTCTTACCGAAGAGCAGGCCGGCTACATCGGCGTCACGGTAGATGGCCCCTTCAAAACCGACAGCTACAAGTACTGAGGACTCGACGATGGCCAAGGAAGGCAGTTGCAGCCTTGAGTTTTTCCCGCCCAAAACGATCGCAGGGCGGGAAAAACTTCTCAACGAGACGCTGCCAGCATTGGCAGATCTCAATCCAGAGTACTGCTCGATCACTTATGGTGCCGGCGGTTCTACCCGGGACACCACCGTGGCTACAGTTGCCGCTATCGCTGACGCGGGCCAAGACGTGGCGCCACACCTGAGCTTTGGAACCGATAACCGGGAGACAATGAAGGGTCTGCTCGAAGAGTATCAACAGCAGGGCGTGCAACGTTTAGTTGCGCTTCGCGGCGATGCCCCAGCCGGCGGTGCGACACCGGAGAAAGCCTGCGGCTATGCCAGCGAGTTGGTGTCATTTATTAGAGAAACCACCGGCGATCACTTTAATATAAAGGTTGCAGCCTATCCTGAAATTCATCCTGAGGCGGTTAGCTACAGTCACGATATTCACTTTCTCAAAGCGAAATTAGATGCCGGTGCCAACGCCGCCGTGACTCAATATTTTTACAACGTAGAGTCCTATTTCTATTTTATGGATCGTTGTACGGCAGCAGGTATTACACAGCCGATTCACCCTGGGATCATGCCGATTACTAACTTTCCCAGCCTTATGCGCTTTTCCACCGCATGCGGCGCAGAAATTCCACGGTGGATTCATCAACGCATGGCCGATTTTGCTAATGACCCTGAAAGTGCTTTCAAATTTGGCATTGAAGTGGTTTCACAACTCTGTTCAACGCTAATTGACAGCGGCGCACCCCCAATTCATTTTTACACGATGAATCAGGCTGAACCGATCTGTACCATTGCTAGAAACATCGGTTTATTGGAGGGCAGAGACAACCATGCGAGAGATCAGGCTTTACAGCGATCAGTCGCTTGATGAAAGCAGCCTTGTCCAACTTGAAGCGGGAGTCGCTCACCACTTAGCCAAAGTGTTGCGCGCTCGAGTGGGCGATAGCATCACCTTATTTAACGGTACAGGGCTGGATTGGCAGTGCACCATTACCGAGCTTCAAAAGCGAGGGGTGACGGTATCGGTAGGAAAAGCATCGCAACCGAACACTGAATCGCCACTGGCAACGCAATTAGGCCTTTGCCTTAGTAAGGGAGATCGTTTTGACTGGGCAATTCAAAAAGCTACCGAAGCAGGCGTAACAGGAATCACACCCCTCTATAGCGAACGGGTTGACGTTAAACTTCCCGCGGATCGCATTTCAAAACGGGTCGCCCATTGGCAACAAGTTGTACGCAGTGCCTGCGAGCAGTGTGGCCGGGCAGTGGTACCTGAAGTCTTTCATCCCACGCCATTATCTCATTGGGCTCAAAAGCAAGACAGCGAGGCCAAGCTATTTCTACATCACCGCGAATCAGGAACTTTGCCGACAACGAAACCCATTTCAGTGGCGTTGCTGGTGGGGCCTGAGGGTGGGCTTTCTGACATTGACCGCAAGCATGCCACAGACGCCGGCTTCATTGGCATCAAACTGGGGCCTAGGGTGCTCCGCACAGAAACGGCCCCCTTGGTAGCACTTTCAATACTGGGGGCACGCTGGGGGGACATGGATCAGCCTTGAAGGCGTTTTGCACACCAGTCGGCATAGGCCCATTCCAGCCACCACGCCGCCGCGTTTAAATAGTGCGAAGTCCGAGGCGAATGAACTGTCTCAAATGCGTGCTGGGCACCATGCAGTTCAGCGTATACCAGAGAAGTTGAACTACCCGCCGATAACTCAGCCACAAAGCGACGCGCCTCCTCGACCCAAACCAGAGTGTCATGGCTGCCGTGTATAAGGAATAAAGGTGGTAGCGCATCATCAACCCAGCAGACTGGCGATGCCCGATCAAAAGCCTCCGGGTCGTTATCCGGCGTACTTTTCATGACCTTTCTCATGACATAGTCGTCAATCCCTGTGCCGTGGCGAATGCCCGCACGATTACAAAAGTCATAGACACCGTACAAGGGCATGGCAGCTTGTACCCGGGTATCCGCAGCTTCAAAGCCTGGCTGCCATGGTGCGTAGTTACCAGACATTGCCGCCAAGGCCGTTAAATGCCCCCCAGCAGAACCCCCTGTTACAGAGATGAAGTCGGGATTACCGCCCCACTCATGAATATTTTCACGGACCCAAGCAATTGCTTTCTTCACATCAATAATATGCTCGGGAAACGTGGCCCTAGGTGACAATCGGTAGTTAATCGCCACAACAACCCAGCCCAGAGATGCCATGTGATGCATAAGAGGCAGTGCCTGCTCTTCTTTGTTGCCGACCAACCAAGCACCACCGTGAATTTGTAGCAGCACCGGCCGGCCAGTACCCGGGCGTATCGGCGTAAAAATATCTAATAAATTACGTTTCCCGGCCTCGGCGTAGGCAATGTTTCTGTCTCTCTTTACACCGTGGCGTGCAAAACTGATGGGATGCAGCCAGTCTTTGGCCGTTACCTGATGGCTGAGACGCCGCCGCCGTTCTATGGGAATAATTTCCTCAAAGTTCGGGGGAAGTCCAATTTGTAAAGCTCGCTCCAGTTGACGACCGGTTTCAAAATGCCGCTTCAGCAAAATGAACGTGCCCAAACAGGAAAGCGTCAAAACACACAAAGCCGACCTAATTAGGGCATCGCCCGGATCAAACAAGGCAACGCCAATAGCGAGCATAAATAAGTGCAGGATAAGACCCCATACCGCCAGCTCGTTAGTTGCTGTAGATACCAAGAACCAAAGCGGCACCCACCACCCCAGGGCTCGCCCGGGAATCAGCGCCGTCAGCGTGGCTATCCCGATCAATGAAGTAATCACCAAATAAAGCGTGGCCATAGTTAGTTATTCCATTTTAGTTGCATGGCAAGGCACCGAGCCGTACCGTAACAACACTTTATTACCGAGGCCCTAGCATGAGTCGCGATATCGGTGTGGTCATGGATCCCATCAGCGCTATCAATTTCAAGAAGGATACCTCTCTAGCGTTGCTGTGGGCAGCCCGAGACCGAGGATGGCGCCTATGGTACATGGAACAGAGCAGTCTTTATTTGGATGCAGGTCTGGCTCGCGCCCGTATGCGCCCTCTGGAGGTACGTGAGGACGCTAATAATTTTTATACCCTTGGCGACGAAGAAGATCGAGACCTAGCAGATCTCGATGCCATTTTGATGCGGAAGGACCCTCCGTTTGACATGGAGTTTGTCTACTCCACCCATTTACTGGAGAACGCTGAGCGGCGCGGCACGCTCATTGTCAACCGGTGCGCTAGCCTACGCGACTGCAATGAAAAGCTTTACGCAACCGAATTCTCACAGTGCTGTCCCACGCTTATTGTCAGTCGAGACCCCTCGCAACTGCGCGCTTTTCATCAACAACATCAGGACGTCGTTTTCAAACCTTTGGATGGTATGGGCGGCAGTTCTATTTTTCGTGTCCGCGAGGGCGATCCCAATCTCAGCGTTATCTTGGAAACCCTGACCCAAAACGGGCAGCAAACCATCATGGGACAAGTTTATCTACCGGATATCAGCAACGGCGATAAGCGGATTCTTATGATCAATGGTGAGCCGATACCCTATGCCCTGGCGCGGGTTCCCCTAGCCGGGGAGAGTCGTGGTAATTTAGCCGCAGGAGGTTCTGGGCGTGTTCAAGCCTTGACCGATCGCGATCGCTGGATTGCGGAACAGGTGGGGCCGGACCTTCGAAACCGCGGACTTTTATTTGTGGGGCTGGATGTTATCGGTGAGCACCTCACCGAGATCAATGTCACCAGCCCAACGTGTTTGCGTGAAATCGAGGCCGAAGCTTCCCCCGATATTGCCTCAAAGCTCATGAGTTGCATCGAATCAGAATGGCAGCGCATTGGCCGCTAATAGGCTCATTGGGGCGTACGCCCCAATGAACGAGCCGATTGCGCCTGCTTTAGTCGCCGCCTTAGCCATCCACGCTTTGGTCATTTTAGCCATTGGGTTTCGTGCCACTTGGCCAGATTTTGAAACACAGAGCATTGCGGTAACAGTGTTGTTAACGCCTTCAAATCAGGCTCCAGTGGCAGCTCAGCACGTTGCGGCTCAGGATCAGCTAGGTATTGCAGAAGAGCCCTCGCCGGCAGCGGCGCAATTCCAAATGCAAACGACAATGACTATTTCACGGGAGCTGGATGGCGCCGACGGTGAGCTCGCCCCAGAGGAGGTCACCCCTGATGCTATTGATCGCCAGCTCAAGGATTTAAAACAAGCCCTCTCATCGCTATCCGATAAAAATGTGCAAACTAATACCCGCATAGGTGCTGTCGCCGCCCGCAGGTCTCTCGATGCGGAATATCTTTCTAGATGGCGTGCCCGAGTGGAGCAAATCGGAAACGTTTTGTACCAAGGGCGACCCATTAATGCCAACGGTGACGTCCGCCTTATGGTGACTGTTGCCGCTAACGGCAGTCTTGAACGCATTCGTGTACTCGAATCCAGCGGGGATACTCGGCTCGACCGAGCCGCGCAAGATACTGTGGTTCTGGCAGCGCCTTTTCCGCCCTTTTCTGAAGCACTAGCAAAACGAACGGGGCGACTGGATATTGTGCGTACCTGGCAATTCCGCTCCCAACCCACAAAACAGTAATAAAGCCTATGGACCCACGAAAATAATCATGTCCAATATGCCAAAGCACTTTCACTCATTGAAAGACCACTTTCTCATGGCAACGCCTGCGCTATCGAGCGGGTTTTTCGCAAAGTCACTTACCTATATTTGCGAGCACAATGCCCAAGGAGCAATGGGCATTGTGATAAATCAGCCTTCGCACATTCCACTTGCAAAAATCTTTGAGCAGCTCGACTTAAACACGCGCCACTGCACCCCCGATCAAATAGCGCTTGCAGGAGGCCCCGTACAGGTTGAACACGGATTCCTACTGCATAACCAAGAGGGACAGTGGGAATCTACCGTGCAGACCGGAAGTCGCACTTGGCTAACTACCTCTAAAGATATTCTCGTGGCTATTGCCAACGGCCGGGATGCGGGCGAAACCTTATTCGCTCTGGGTTATGCGGGCTGGTCGGCAGGCCAGCTTGAGGATGAATTGGCAGCTAACGCCTGGCTGACAGTGGAGGCTGATGCAGAAATTTTATTTGCCACGCCGTACGAAAAACGCCTGCATGCTGCAGGACTCCGGCTGGGTATTGATATCCACTTAATGTCTAACACTGCGGGGCACTCATGAGCCCATCTGCGGTCAGAGTCATGGCCTTTGATTGGGGTCTCAAGCGTATCGGAGTGGCCGTTGGCAACACTTTGCTCTCCACTGGCGAGCCCCTTTGCGTTTTAAAGGCCCGAGATGGCGTTCCCAAATGGGAGGAGATAGCCGCGCTGTTCAAGGAATGGCAGCCAGAACTTTTAATTGTAGGTGACCCCCTCAACATGGACGAGTCGATGCAAGAAACCACCCGCCGTGCACGGCGCTTCAGCCGGCAACTTGAGGGTCGCTTTAATCTTCCCGTGTCACTAATCGATGAGCGTCTATCATCGCGAGAAGCAAGAGTTCAACTTGAAGAGCAGGGCCTTGCATATCATGGCGCTGTGGACGCTCATGCGGCGCAGCTTATTTTACAAACTTGGTTATCAGAGCAGACTGGGGGCTAGATCCGTGTATCCCTTTCTATCTCGTAATCAAGCTCATTCATGAAGGCATCGGAACCGTGTTCATCGAGCTTAATATTCAAACGGACATCATTGCCTGAGTCAGCGTGGCGAATGGCTTCCTCTTTTGATATCGAGCCCATTTGATAGGCCTTGAATAAAGATTGATCGAAGGTTTGCATGCCCTGCTCTGTTGAGCGCGCCATAAGGTCCTTGATCAAATGGACCTCTCCTTTACGAATATGGTCTTGCACAAGTGCGCTTGCTAATAATACCTCAACAATGGGAACTCGCCCTTGCCCGTCCTGCCGAGGTAATAGCTGCTGAGCCACCATGGCCCTTAAATTTAGCGACAAATCCATCCAGACTTGATTGTGCTGCTCGGCGGGGAAAAAACTTTGTATACGGTCTAATGCTTGATTAGCGTTGTTAGCGTGCAAGGTACACAAACACAGGTGTCCGGTTTCAGCAAAGGCCAGCGCAGCCTCCATAGTGCGGGCCGTGCGAATCTCGCCGATCATGATCACATCTGGAGCCTGCCGCAATGTATTGGTCAGCGCCACGTCGTAAGACTCAGTATCTAAGCCAACCTCCCGCTGCGTAACCAAGCACCCTTTGTGCTGGTGTAAATACTCAATGGGGTCCTCGACGGTGACAATGTGTCCATGGCTGTGTGTATTTCTGTGATCTAGCATGGCCGCTAGGGATGTCGACTTACCGGTGCCCGTGCCACCGACAAAAATAACCAGACCGCGCTTCAGCATTGCCAACTGCGCAATAACCTCCGGTAACCCCAACTCAGAAAAACTCGGAATTTCCGCGCTAATTCTGCGCAAAACTAAACCCGGTAAACCGCGCTGTACAAAAGCACTGGCTCTGAAGCGCCCATACTCAGGGTGGGTAATCGCGTAATTGGCTTCATGATGCATCGCGAAGCTACTGCGCTGAGCCGGGCTCATTGTCGACAAAATTAAATCCCGAACTGCATCCTCAGACTGAAGGCGTTTATTGACTTGCACAAAGTTACCGTCGACTTTAATCGTGATCGGCGCGTCTACTAAAACAAAGCCGTCGGAAGCTCGCTGCTCGACTATTACCCTTAGAATATTTTCCATGCCAGCTTTATGCTCCACAGTTCGGTGTTATCAACTTAGTTAAGTAAGTCTGGCTGGCGTGCTTTCTCGCGGGCGACGCTAAGACTGACAATTTTCTTCTCAACCAAATCTTGCAAAGCCCAATCCATCGTTTGCATGCCATGAGCCTGTCCAGCCTGAATCGCAGAATACATTTGCGCAACCTTGTCCTCTCGGACCAGATTTCGGATTGCGGCTGTGCCGCGCATAATCTCATGAGCGGCTACGCGCCCTCCGCCTTTGCGCTTTAACAATATTTGCGAAACAACCGCTTGCAGTGACTCGGCCAGCATCGAGCGCACAACCGATTTTTCTGCCGAAGGAAAAACATCAATAATACGATCTATCGTTTTGGCAGCGGACGTTGTGTGCAAGGTGCCAAGCACCAAATGGCCCGTCTCTGCGGCCGTAAGTGCGAGACGAATGGTCTCAAGATCGCGCATTTCACCCACCAAAATAATATCTGGATCCTCACGAAGCGCCGATCGCAGTGCCTCGGAAAACCCCAGAGTATCGCGGTGCACCTCACGCTGGTTTACAAGACACCGCTTTGACTCATGAACAAATTCGATCGGATCTTCAATTGTTAAAATATGGTCGTATCGATTGTCATTAATGAAATCCACCATTGCAGCTAATGTGGTCGACTTTCCAGAGCCCGTTGGTCCGGTAACCAAAACAAGGCCTCGGGGCAAAAGCGCAATCTCCTTAAAGACCTCCCCCAAGCCCAACTCCTCCATGGAAGCGACTTTAGTCGGCACTGTCCTAAATACCGCCGCTGCGCCACGATTGTGGTTGAATGCATTAACCCTGAATCGGCCAACCCCCGGCACCTCAAAAGAGAAATCTGTCTCCAGAAATTCTTCAAAGTCTTTACGCTGCCGATCGTTCATGATGTCGTAAACAAGATCGTGAACCTGAGCATGCTCTAGAGGCGGTATGTTGATTCGTCTGACGTCACCATCGACCCGAATCATAGGAGGCAGCCCCGAAGATAAATGCAAATCAGAAGCCCCTTGCTTGGCACTGAATGCTAACAACTCCGTAATATCCATGAACGGCCTCCTAAAACCTAAACCAATGAATCTACTAACCGCGCTATCATGGCAGTATGGAAGAAATAAATGTAGCGACCAATTTACACAGTATCTGGCAACGCATAAGCGCTGCTGAACAACTTGCGAATCGACCTTCGGGGTCCGTTTCACTTTTGGCCGTGAGCAAAACAAAGCCTGACAATTTAATTCGAGCGGCTTGGAACGCTGGGCAACGCGCCTTCGGCGAAAACTATGCTCAAGAAGCTGAGGAAAAAGCGCGACGGCTTTCCGATTTGAACATTGAATGGCACTTCATAGGCCCTATCCAATCTAATAAAACCCGTGGCCTTGCGCAAACAATGGCTTGGGTCCACAGCGTGGACCGCTTAAAAATTGCCCAGCGACTCAGTGATCAGAGACCTGAAGACCTGCCACCACTTAACCTTTGCCTACAAGTAAAGCTTTCAAATGAGCCCACTAAATCAGGAATTGCACCGTCAGAGCTGCCGCTACTGGTGGAGCAAGTCAGCAAACTCCCCAGATTGCATCTCCGGGGTCTAATGGCCATTCCGGCCGCGACAACAGACCCCCAAGAGCAACGAAAATCTTTTAAACAGCTGCAGCTGCTGCTACTCGAGTTACAAAAATATCAGCCCAAAATCGATACTTTATCAATGGGCATGTCTGGAGACTTAGAGGCCGCGGTAGTCGAGGGTTCCACCTTAGTTCGCGTAGGTACCGATATTTTCGGTGCTCGCTAAAAGATCAGCTCAATACCCCGAGAGCACAAGCGCCGCGTTATACTCCACACACTGAGAAATCAAATGGATATCAGACCTTGGATATGACGCAACTACCTCAAACAATCGGGTTCGTAGGCGCTGGCAATATGGCCTCCGCCATTATCGGTGGCTTACTAAGCGCCGGCTACGACCCCAAGCGTCTGTGTGCCGTCGACCCCAGCGAGGCCGCCTTGGCTAAGCTTCGGGCATTGGGACTGAGCGAGCTTGGGACCCAGCCCAGCCAAGGGTTCAAAAACTGCGAACTCGTGGTTCTGGCCGTAAAACCACAGTTGATGGCCGCCGCAGCCAAGGGGATTAAGCACCACCTTTCCGCACATACAGCCGTCATGTCTGTAGCAGCAGGAATTAGCGTTAATGCCCTGAAAACCCAGCTCGCCAATGCTAGTTTACCAGTGGTGCGCTGCATGCCCAATACACCAGCGCTAGTCGGAGCAGGGGCCTCAGGCCTGTTCGCAAGCCCGGAGATCACCGCCGAACAACGTGCCGGAATCGAGAGCGTTATGGGCGTCGTCGGCACTACAGTCTGGCTTGAAGAGGAAAATCACATTGATGTGGTGACAGCAATTTCCGGCAGTGGCCCAGCATATTTTTTTGCCTTCATGGAAGCTATGATCACAGCAGGTGAGAAACTGGGGCTAGACCAGCAAACGGCCAGTCAGCTGACTCTGCAGACCGCCCTGGGCGCTGCCAAGCTCGCAACCCAAGGGTCTGATGCCGTCAGCGAATTACGTCGCAACGTGACCAGCCCAGGAGGTACAACTGAACGGGCCTTAGAAAGCTTCGATCAAGACAACCTAGCCCAGCTGGTTGACCGGGGTATGCAAGCTTGTTTGGCCCGTGCCCAAGAAATGGCAAAGGAGTTTGGTTAACAATGGCGGCACTTAATGATATTGCGCGATATTTGCTGGAGACTGCGGCGTCGTTCTATCTAATTCTGACGGTGTTGAGAGGTATGCTGCAGCTTGCCCGCGCCGATTTCTACAACCCGATCTCACAGTTCGTGGTTCGCGTCACCAACCCACCGTTACGTATCATCCACCGTGTTATACCCAACGCTGGACGGTTCGATCCCGCCGTGCTGTTGCTGGCAGTGGCGGTGCAAGTCTTAGCTATTGTGGCTCAATTGGCGTTGTCTGGCTTTGCACTACCCAACCTCACGTCGCTACTAATTTGGGGACTACTAGGTGTCATGGGGTTAATCGTTAATACCTATCTCATTGCCCTTGTTGTAATGATCGTGATTAGCTGGGTGGCACCGGGAACCCGACACCCCGCAGTCCTACTGACTTACCAAATCACCGAGCCCATCATGTCCCCAGTTCGCTCGATGCTGCCGTCGATGGGCGGGCTTGATTTTTCGCCTATCGTTATTTTTATTGGAATCAATATGATTCAAATTGCCCTCCGGCACATGGCGATCGCCGCGGGACTTCCCCTGCAGCTGGTAATGGGTATCTGACCGATGGCACACGCTGAGGAAGTCAGCCTAGTTACACCCGTCAAGGAGGTTTTTTCAGAAACACTCAATCTTGCTTCGGGGCAAACTCTGGCAGGCTTTGAACTCATCACAGAAACCTACGGTCAGCTCAATACCCAGTGCAGCAATGCTGTTTTGATTTGTCATGCGCTAAGCGGCAATCATCATACAGCGGGTCGATACGCCCTATCCGATCCCAAACCCGGATGGTGGGACCTACATGTCGGCCCCGGTAAAGCAGTTGATACCAATCGTTTTTTCGTTGTCTCACTCAATAATATTGGTGGCTGTGACGGCAGCTCAGGTCCTAAGACCCTGAACCCCAACACCCAGCAGCCTTGGGGGCCTGAGTTCCCCCAAGTCAGCGTGAGCGACTGGGTCATGACACAAGCAATGTTGGCCGATAGACTGGGCATTGATAGTTGGGCCGCAGTAATTGGTGGCAGCCTAGGCGGCATGCAAGCGCTCCACTGGGCAGTCCATTATCCTGATCGCGTGCGCAACTGCGTGGCACTCGCGGCGGCACCCAAACTCACCGCTCAAAATATTGCCTTCAACGAGATCGCTCGTCAGGCCATTCTTTCGGACCCTGATTGGTTGGCTGGCCACTACCAAAGAGAGGCTGCAAACCCTGCCCGAGGCCTGTCTCTGGCCCGGATGGTAGGCCACCTCACCTACATGTCGGCAGACGGTATGAGCGACCGGTTTGGTCGAGATACTCGCGAGGTGCCCTCGGGCACAATCGATACAGGGGAGATGGTGTTTCAGGTAGAAAGCTATCTTCGGTATCAAGGCAAGCAGTTTTCGACGCGCTTCGACGCAAATACTTACCTCTTAATGACTCGGGCTTTGGACCGCTTTGATATCGCTGCTGACTTTAATGATTCACTGAGTGAGGCTATGGCAGCAACAAGCTCGCGGATGCTAATTATTGCTTTCTCCAGTGATTGGCGATTTTCTCCTGCCCGATCGAGGGAATTGGTTGATGCTTTACTCGCTGCAGGGAAACCTGTCAGCTATGCCGAAATTGAAACAGACGCAGGGCACGATGCGTTTTTGCTCGATGAGCCTCACTATACCGGGCTATTCTCTGCCTGGATGCAGCGAGTCGTTATCTAATGCGCTACGACCTGACACAAATTGAATCCTGGATTCCCCAAGGAAGCCGCGTGCTCGATTTAGGGTGTGGTGATGGCGCATTCCTGAATCGACTACACGACACCCTCCGCGTGCAGGGAATGGGGCTAGAGCTTGATCCAGAAAATTTGATTGCGGCGACACAGCGTGGCGTTGATATCGTGCAACAAGATATGGATCAAGGTCTTAGTAATTTTCCAGAGGACAGCTTTGAGATTGTAGTCCTCGCTCATGCTCTGCAGGTACTTCACCGACCCGATAAGGTCTTGCAGGACATGGTTCGAATTGGACGTGAGGCCATTGTGACGTTTCCTAACTTCGGCCATTGGCGGTGTCGCTTACACCTCGGCCTCACCGGCCGGATGCCAGTATCGAAGGACTTGCCCTATCATTGGTACGACACGCCTAATATTCACTTCTGCACCGTTAAAGATTTCGAAGCTCTGTGCGCAGACCTCAATATCGAGATCATAGATCGAGACATTGTTTCTGGCCCGACAACGGCTTTATTTAAACAGTGGCTGCCCAACTTATTTGGCTCAACCGCAATTTTCAGGATCAAAGCATGCGACTAGGCTCCATTTTTTTTATGGCATTTGCCTGCCTGGCTATGAGTGCCCAAGCACAGCAATCCGAACGCTTTGATCGCTTTGAGCTTCATCGCAGCGTTGTATATACAACCTTCTTAACTCCCGAAATCGCCGCCGAGTACGGAATAGCCCGGGGCGACTTTAAAGCCATTCTCACTTTGTCAGTAAGAGACGTTGAAACCGGCGAGACGGCGGGTAGACCGATGTTAATAAAAGGTGAAACCTGGGATCTAATCCGCGGTGACACTCTAGAGTTTAAAGAGATCCGGGAAAATAACGCCACCTACTACATAGCTGACTTTGAGTTTATTGACCGCGAGTGGCGCTTCTTTGAATTTGATTTTAGGCCCGAGGGTAGCGAACAAACCTACCACTACAAATTTAAGACCCAACTCTGGAAGCAGGACGAGAGATGAGTTAATGACGGGAAGTGACACAATAACCCTTCTGGCCAGCGGCAATGCGGGAAAGCTCAAGGAGCTACGGGCTGCCCTGTCAGATACCGGCCTTATGTTGCAGCCCCAAAGCGACTTTGACGTGCCCGAAGCCGATGAAGACGGTCTCACCTTTGTCGAAAACGCGCTTAAAAAAGCCCGCAACGCCTCCCTCCACACGGGTCTTCCCGCGCTGGCGGACGATTCGGGTTTAGTTGTACCGGCACTGGGTGGCGCCCCGGGTATTCACTCGGCGCGCTTCTCTGGTCAAGGGGACGGGCAGAACAATATCAAGCTCTTGCAGGAAATGTTGCCCTTTGAGGGAGACTACCGTAAAGCCTGGTTTATTTGTGTGTTGGTCCGAGTGACCAGCGCAACTGATCCAACCCCCCTTATTGCCGAAGGTTATTGGCATGGTCACATTGCCAAAGAACCCTCAGGAGCCTCCGGTTTTGGCTATGACCCTTTGTTTCAGATAGACAGTACCGGCCGAACTGCAGCTGACCTGAACCCAAAAGAAAAGCAAGCACTTAGTCACCGCGGTCAGGCTGTCAGAACACTACGCCACAAACTTGAACACTGATCAAATCCCGCTGGCCCTTTACGTCCACCTACCTTGGTGTAAGCGCAAATGCCCCTACTGCGATTTTAACTCCCATGAGCATTTTGATAGCAGTTTAGAAAGCGGTTACATCGATGCCCTACTGAGCGATTTGAAACAGCAGTTGGCTACCGTCCCACCGCGACCTCTTTTTTCAGTTTTTTTAGGCGGCGGAACACCTAGCCTATTTAGCGGAGCCAGCATCGCTCGGTTGCTCCACGGTATTGATCAGGCTTGGGGTATTGGCGCAGGGACTGAGGTCTCCATGGAAGCCAACCCCGGTAGTGCTGAAGCTTCGAGATTCGCCGATTACCGCAGCGCAGGTGTCAACCGGCTCAGCCTTGGTATTCAATCCTTCGCAGACGAACAGCTGACGGCCCTGGGTCGCGTTCATGACAGCACTCAGGCTATGCACGCGATTCACTTGGCGAAGCAACATTTCAACCGCTTTAATCTCGATATCATGCATGGACTCCCCGGCCAAAAAATCGAAACCGCCCTTGATGACTTAGAAAGGGCTATCGATCAGTCCCATGGCCACGTGTCTTGGTATCAGCTGACCATTGAGCCCAACACCACATTTTGGTCACGGCCACCAAAGCTCCCCAACGATGACATCCTGACTGATATTCAAGATGCTGGTGAAGCGCGTTTTCAAGCGTCTGGTCTTACTCAGTACGAGGTATCGGCTTGGGCGGCCCCCCAGCAGATGTCACAACACAACCTTAACTACTGGACCTTTGGCGACTACATAGGAATCGGCGCGGGTGCCCATGGAAAAATAACGACGGCCAATGGCAGCGTTACTCGAACTCGCCGAAGCCGATCTCCTCGAGATTATCTGGCAGGTATCACCGAAGGCGTTAAGCCGCACCAGCAGACACTGCCGAAGACGGAGCTGCCTGTCGAATTCATGCTGAACGCACTCCGTCTGAAAAACGGCGTTCCCGCATCGCTTTTTAAGGCGCACACGGGACTTGAGCTGGCAGTGGTGAGGCAGCAAATTGAGAGGCTGGCAACTAAAGGCCTGCTATCCGCTGATACCGAGCGTATCGCTACCACTAATCATGGATATAGATTTCTAAACGATGTCATCGCTAGCTTCATGGATAACGGCAATAAATAACCGAAAGACAGCGCTAATCGTCTCGCTTCTCAAACACCAAGTCCCGTACACCATGGCCCAGTTTGGTGCCACGTCGCTCAAATTTAGTCTCGGGGCGCGACGCCGGACGAGGAACATATTCACCTGTTTCGGACGTATTACGCAAAGTCGACTCAGCCTGTAAGACCGTCAGCATGTCCTCCGCATAAGGCATCCAGTCGGTCGCTAAATGAATACGCCCACCAGAAGCTAGTAGCTCTGCAGACTTTGCAATAAAGGCCGGTTGTATTAGACGGCGCTTGTGGTGTTTTTTTTTGTGCCAGGGGTCTGGAAAATAGATTTGTAAGATATCGACCGAGCCCTTTGGAATACATTCATCGAGCACGACCATTGCGTCTTCGGCATAAACCCGGATATTTTTAATGTCGCGCTCTAGAGCCTGCCCTAATAGCCGGCCGACACCCGGGGTGTGCACCTCAATACCCAAAAATCGACTCTCTTGTGAGGTTTCCGCCATAGTCAGCAGCGAGTCACCCATACCAAATCCGATCTCTATAATGCGCGGGCCCCGGGTTTCCCAATTCGACTCCCAATTTAACGGCCCGTTTGAGGCTGTTAAACCAAACTTGGGGAAACCAAACGACCAACCGCGCTCTTGGCCTGCCGTCATTCTGCCAGCCCGCAGAACAAAGCTGCGAATAGGTCTGTTAAATTCTTTCATAGGAACAACAGCTCAAGGTGCAACGTCACCGCCCCTTATTAGCCCGCACGCCAGCAGAATAAGCCAGCCCGCAAGCAATGCCAGCCCTCCTATCGGAGTAATAGGCCCAAAGGCGCTGATATTGGTCAACACAAGGAGGTAGAGAGATCCCGAGAACAATAATATCCCCGCTGCTATTAATCCACAGGCCCACAAAAGCCAAAATTGAAGTCGTGATGAGGGGGTGCTTTGTTGCCAACCAGACACCGCAAGCAAAGCCACTGCATGCAGCAGTTGGTAGTCCGCCGCGGTCTCCCAAGTTTGTAGCTGCTCAGGTGCCACAAGGCCGCGAAGACCATGGGCACCAAATGCACCCGCCGCAACGCCTAGGAAGCCTAAAAGTGCGGCCAACACTCTTGGCCAGCGAGGCCCTGTGTTTACCACATCGAGTCTCTCAGACGACGAGGGTCATTTTGAGCTTTTTCATTGCATTGACTTCCAGCTGACGAATTCTTTCGGCCGACACACCATATTCAGCAGCCAATTCATGCAACGTCGCCTTTTGTTCAGCCAGCCAGCGCTGCGTCACAATGTTGCGACTTCGCTCATCTAAACTGCTCAGCGCCGAGCGCAATCGATCTTCGCCATCCCGAGCAGAATCCTCAGCTTCAATACACCGGGCTGGATCAGTCGATACATCATCTAGGTAAGCCTGAGGTGACTGCCAGGCGTCCTCGTCATCGGCGTCGGTGGGGAGGTCAAAAGCAATATCACGACTTGATAACCGTCCTTCCATACGCTGGACTTCAGCCTCATCAACACCCAAGTCTGCGGCAATCGCCTGAGTTTCTGCTGCGCTCAACCAACCCAGCGATTTCTTTGCGCTGCGCAAGTTGAAGAACAATTTGCGCTGCGCCTTCGTCGTTGCCACTTTGACAATGCGCCAGTTACGCAAAATGAACTCGTGCATTTCTGCTTTAATCCAGTGCACGGCAAAAGAAACCAAGCGCACGCCTTTGTTGGGATCAAAGCGTTTTACCGCCTTCATAAGACCCACATTTCCCTCTTGTATGAGGTCGGCCTCGGCAAGCCCATAGCCGGAATAACTCCGTGCAATGTGTACCACAAAACGCAGATGAGCAAGTACTAACTCACGCGCAGAGTCAACGCATTCGCTGTAGTATAGCTTTTCGGCTAAGGCCTGTTCACGCTCAGCAGACAAAATTGGAATGCCGCTAACAGCCTGAACATAGGCGGGCAAATTTGCCCCTGGGGTCATAGACATGACTGCCCCGTGACCCATTGCTACTGTTTTTCCTGATTCGGACATCTTGTCATCCTCCTCCCTTCGATACCTCATTTTAGCACTCTACATCAGAGAGTGCTAATCCTCGAAAAGTTCACTATTGACCGAAGGTCGAGACTATCTGGGCTCTAACTCTCTGAGCTGACTCGTTGCCGCATGCCAAGCGCTGAACAACCCTAACGCGCCGCCTAGGAACATCATATTCATCACGCCCATGATGCCCAGTCCCGTAAAACGCCGATCGCTGTCATAAAGCTGGAGCAACTGATTAACGGGCTCAGCAAGATAAATGAAAAAGATACCCACCATAATCGCGCCCAGCAGACCGCCACCAAATCCAGACCACAATCCGGTGTATAGAAAGGGGCGGCGCGCATAGGCATCGTCAGCTCCAATCAATTTAATCACCGCAATTTCATCCCGACGAGCATCGATAGCCAGACGAATCGTGTTGGCCAAAATAAGCACCGCGCCCATCATCATGAGCAGCCCGATACCCATTGCAAGCCTCCTGCCCGACTGCAACACCCCAGCCAGTCGAGCTTGCCAGAGCGTGTCAAAAACCACCTGATCAACGCCCCTAACGGCTTCTAACGCCCGCGCCAACTGAGCAAGGCCTTCTGATTCGACGTTATCTACGGGGTTAACTAGTAGTGTATGGGGCAATGGGTTATCGGGAATCGAATCCAGCATGCCGACCAACCCAGTATCGGCGGCGAATCTCGCCAGTGCTTGGTCTTGAGGAATAAGGGTCACATCCTGGACATCAACGCGGCTCTCTACACGCTTCAAGATGTCTTGAGCATCGCTGAGGGAGGCACCTACCTCGAGCAAAACAGAGAAGCGCGCCGGCGAACGCATATCACTAGTCACCGCCTCAATGTTTTGCAGTATCACCAAAAGAGAGGCGGGTAGCGCTAGTGCGATTCCCACCACTAACCAAGTCAAGCCTGTAGCTACCGGTAGCCGAAAAGCCCTGCGCAGGCTGCCAGACGCCGCCTGCCGGTGGTGATGTATCCATGACACCAAGGTAGGCCTTGGAGCCGTGCCTAGCCCCGTCGCAGGCTTTTTCATAGCCCA
>JAQWYY010000126.1 GCA_029253705.1 Luminiphilus sp.
TGAATGGACGGCAATGTCCCTGGCTGGGTATTTGTGGACGCACTAACACCTAAACCGACAGATAGAACATATCCCGCGTAAACCCGTCCCGGCAACGTGTCAAAGAGCAGCTCGACTTCAGTACCTTCGGTAAGGGCGCTTAAGTTGTTTTCTGTAAAAGCAGCATTGACCCAAAGATCATCTGTCGCCACCAGAGTCATTACCGGCTTGCCGACGCCAGCAAACTGGCCCACCTCAGCACGAAGATCAGTAATCACGCCTGATTTCTCCGCTCGAACATAGGTATTGTCGAGATCTAGTTGCGCTTTGGTCAATGCGCTTTGTGCAGATTTCAAATAGGCATTACTGCTGTCGTCATCGCCACCTTTGGCGTCGATTGCCTGTTGTATATTCGCCCGGGCGGCAACGACCTGCGCAGTTGCAGCGACCAAGGATGCCTCCGACATTTCCAACCTTCGTTCTGATATCGTGCCCGAGTCCTGTTCGTAGAGGCGGCTTAAACGCTCAAAGTCTTTCGCGCTCTTCATTTCGTTCGCCAAGGCCGCTTCCAAGCCGGCTCGTGCTGCCTCAACTCCGGCATCACCGGCAGCCAACTGTTGGCGAGCTTTCTCCAAATCTGACTGAGCGCGCTGCAGTGCAATCAGGTAATCCGATTGATCAAGAGTGAATAGGAAATCAGTAACTTCTACCCGTTGATTGTTAGAGACATGAACCTGCGTGATAAGGCCCGCCACTTTTGGAGCGACGCCGACGACGAATCCCTCTACCCGAGCCTGGGAGGTATAGGGTGTCTGTCTATCGGCCGAAATATACCAAGCCAGCAATACGACCAGGCAAATCACCACCAAGCCTGCACCTTTGTTAATGGTCTTGGTTCCAGCTTCCTCTGACGTGTCACTCATTATTTAGACTCCACCTCGGAAGGTACGGATTGAATAGGTGAAGCCTGCTCATCACCCACTTGCAAGGTCTGTAATTCACCCCAATCAGAGCGCTCCTGCATCTGTTGCAACACTGACGTCGGCAACATGTCGGCCATAGCGTCGGGGCTCCAGCCACCCCCTAAAGCTTTATACATGGCAACAATGGCCCGAAGGTGCTGACCATCATTCTGAAGCTTTCTATCAGCCTGGGTAAACACGACGCGCTGGGCATCGAGTACTCGCTGAAAATCAGCATAGCCCTCTCGGTAACGCGTACTAGCAATTTCTAGCGCCCGCTCTGCGGCCCCGACAGTCTCACCAAGCAACACGCGCTGCTCTTCAGTTTTATCTAGCGCTATCGAAGCGTCGTTTATTTCCCTAGCGGCGTTGAGCACCGTGTTACGGTAAACCTCTATGGTCTGCTGCAACCGAGCATCCTGAATTCGGATGTTGTTGGCGATTCGTCCCCAATCAAATACGGTCCACCGCACGGCAGGACCAACACCGAGCAACCCTGAACTGTCTTGGGATGTTAGTGAATTACCCGACCAACCGATGCTGCCCCCTATTGCTATAGAGGGGTAGTAATCGGCTTCTGCCAAACCAATTTGCGCAGATTGTGCAGCCACGGTCCACAGACTGGCTCTTACATCGGGGCGCCTTTGAATGAGTGTGGCCGGAAGCACTGTAAGCTCGACACGATGACTGCTTGGGATTGGGACAGGCTTCGCCGCGCTACCCGACAATCGTTTTTGCATGTCAGCTGGAGCGCGCCCCAGCAGGGCTGAGAGCGCGTTGGCAAGCTGCCCTGCCCCTTGCTCTAAAGAAGGTAGCACGGCCAATGTCGCTAAATATTGCGTGCGAGCTTGCTGCAGGTCTAATTCAGACTGTTGTCCAGCCTCAAACATCTGCCGCGTAATGTCATAACTGCGAGACTGCAACTCGGCGTTTTTATTTAAAATTACGATGCGCTCTTCGGTGACTCGGTATTGCCAATAAATATCGGCAACCGTTGCAGCAAGGAGGACTTGAGCGTCGCGTTGGTTTGCCAGTGACGCAAAATACGCTGCGTCCGCCG
>JAQWYY010000145.1 GCA_029253705.1 Luminiphilus sp.
GCTTGATTGGCTTGGAACATATTGCCAATACCAAAGCCCGCGATTACCAGAGCAAGGGCATAAAAACAGCCCATAAAACGACCGAGCCCTGGCCACTGTCGGTGCTTAAACCAGTGTTCCAGGTAATACATTGGGCCGCCTGAGACGCTGCCATCTGGGTTGTGTCGTCGGTATTTCACGCCTAATGTGCATTCCACCAGTTTGGTCGACATCGATAAAACGCCAGCAATTAGCAGCCAAAAGGCAGCACCGGGCCCACCTAAGCTGATCGCAACGGCCACCCCGCCAATGTTGCCAACGCCCACCGTGCCTGATACCGCTGTGGCGACAGCTTTGAAGTGGCTAATTTCTCCCTTTGCTTTTGGGTCACTGAAGTCGCCGCGCACGTGACGGAGTGCCAGCCAAAGTGCTCTAAAGTTGATAAAGCGTAAGTACACTGTGAAATACAAGGCGGCGGCGGCAAGCCATAAGACGATGAGGGGCAATTCGCCGTCGCCCAGTGGGACGGCATAAAAAACAAAGCCGGATACTGCTGAAGCAACCGGAGCAAGAAGTGCTTCTACCGTTGCGTCAATTCCTACATCAGCCATTGAAATCCCCCTAATTTGAAGGGTCGAGGGTCGCCCTTACAGTCAGAATTTGCAAGGGTATAAACGAGAGTGCCGCGTCAATATACGCAAACGGAGTAACGTTGGCATGGCGACGCGATTAAGTCACCGGCGAATAAGAGTTATCGGGTCATGGTAAAACTCAAACGACCCATAAAACTCTGGCCAGAGCTGCCATTAGTTATGGCATGAAAAGTGTGTAGCCAAACTTAGGGTAAAAAAAAGCCCGCTTAAAAGCGGGCCCTTTTGCTACTAACATTACATGGAGATGTCCACGGCGTAGCTAACGACGAACTTGATTTGATCATTGTCGTAGCCCCCATCTGCCGCTGGACCCTCGACGTCGGTCGAGCTCATCATAAAGGCGAAGCCATCCTTGGCCACGCTAATATTGTAATCATAGTAGCCTCCTGTGGTGCCATTGAAGGCCTCAGCAAAGTCACCATCGTGATATCCCACGTGAAGGCCTATGCCTACGCCATTGCTGATTTCAAAACCGTAATCTGCAGAGACGTAGTAAGTGCTCCCCGCGTCAAAGTCCTGCCCTGGGCCTTCATCGGCCTCTGTGTTGGTGAGTACCCAGACGCCACCACTAAACCCACCGAAACCGACTTTGGCGTAGACTTCCCCGAAGTCAAATTCTGCTTCCTTGTCGTAGTTGTAGTACAGGTAACCGACATCCCAGCTGACCCCGCCTGTTTCAAACGCGAACCCTGCATAGAGGTCGTGTTCGTAGGAGTAAACGTCTGATGGTCCGTAATTGACGTTGGACACCCAGGTTCCGGCGTAGAATCCACCGTCAGACGCGTAGTCGATGCCGCCTTGTACTGCCGAATTGTTTTCTGTCTGAGTCAGGCCTCGCCAAATGTAGTTGTTGGTCACAGCCGCGTTTGCACTCCACTCACCAGCCTGGGTGGGTAGAGCGAGTGCACCCAGCGATAGAGCAGAAATCGCGGTCAGGGTTTTTAGAGATGAGCTTTGGGAAAACTTGAATTTCATAGTGGGTCCTCGTAAACAGCATGAAAGAGTGAAACTCTGTGTTCGTGGGAAGCTACCTACCTCCCTTTGCGGCACGCTGAGTAGTTAGCATGGACCTTGCCAACTTTTTTAAATGATTGAAAAATATGAATAAATATGAAATTTTTGGGCTATTTTGCCCAGGACAAGTGGTGCTTTGTAGCGCCCTTTTAGGGCGGGGCTGCACCAAAATTGAGCATCAATAGCCCCCCGAGGCTAGGTCTCGCTCTGTAGTTGTGAAGAGTAGACCCCTAGCTGTTTTAGAGGTGGGTGCTAAGCGGGTAGCAATTGAGTTAAAAGAGAAGACTAAACCGCCAGTCTGTGCGTAACAGCCAAAAATATACATAGTTCTCATTAGGGAGAAGTCAATTGAAACGCGTTTTTTTGGGTTTACTGTTTATCTGTTCAGCTAATGCGGCGACCGCAGAGATAAATTGCCAAGCCGTTGTGGCTGCAACGCTGGATGAGCTCGCTCTTGGCGCTAAAGCTGAGTGGACAGAGTCCAATGCTGACTTGGCCAGGTCTGCGGCGGGATCGGCATGCTTGAAAGCTGCGTCGGGACGGTACGGTGATGACCTCACGCTGGAATCTGTAGGCGTGTCATCTGAAATCCAGGAAACTGAAGCCTCCAGTGGCAAGGCAGTAAATAGTCAGGGCGAGCCAGAAGGTGAAGAATCAGGTGGATTGAAGTTTAAGCCAATGACAGGGTCACCGACCCAAAAGCCTTATGAGCGTGCAAGATCAGTCGATAACTAAGCTACCAACGGCCAAAAAATCCAACTCACCGGCGGCTCTTGAAGTACCACGCACGTGGCGTTTATCCACCACAGGCCGTTCATTGGTCGGACGTGAGCTGCGAGCGTCTAGCGCTAGTATGAGTGGGTAAGAGAGCGCAGTGCCCGCGGTGTTGATACAGAAATAGACTCATTTTTTAGCGAATCGTGGTGCAAAAAAAACCGGCAGTGTTACTGCCGGTTTCCTTTGAGAGAGGTTAAGCGCTTATCGTGCCACCACGGATTGATCAGCACTGGGGGTGTTGTCTTCAAAATCAAAACGGTCGTTGTTCATAACTTCAACCCAGGCTGCCACAAAATCATCGACAAATTTTTCGCTGCCATCGTTAGCCGCATAAACCTCGGCGATTGCCCGAAGCTCCGCACTAGATCCAAACATCAGATCAACTGGCGTTGCAGTCCATTTGCGCGCCTTGGTGTTTCTATCAGTACCGACATACTGCCCTTCAAAGTCAGCCGAGGGTTGCCAGGCGGTGCCCATATCCAAAAGGTTCACGAAAAAGTCTGTCGTCAACAGACCTTCACGATCGGTAAACACGCCGCTGTCGCTGTTATTACTGCTGCCACTGAGCACGCGCAGACCCCCAACAAGTGCTGTCATTTGTGCTGGAGTTAAATCTAGCTGGTTAGATTTATCGATCATGGCGTTAATAGGCGATAGATAGTTCGAGCCTTGATCGTAGTAGTTTCGGAAGCCGTCAGCTGTCGATTCCAAGTGAGAGAAGGAGGCGACATCGGTAAATTCTTGACTCGCATCCATACGGCCGGGTTTAAAGGGCACTGTCACAGCGTGTCCAGCGTCTGCAGCAGCTTTTTCAATAGCGGCAGACCCTCCAAGCACGATCATATCGGCCATCGATACTTGCTTTCCGCCGGTTTGGCGGCTGTTAAATGCCTCTTGGACCTTTGACAGCTCAGCCAGCACAGCGCTCAGTTCCTTTGGGTTGTTGATTGGCCAATCTTTCATGGGGGCCAATCGAATACGCGCGCCGTTTGCACCCCCGCGCATATCGCTATCACGATAGCTGGAGGCTGAGGCCCAAGCCGTTCGTACGAGCTGGGGTACTGTGGCATCAGTCGCTAAGATGGCCCCTTTCAATGCGGCCGCATCTGCGGTTGAAATCAACGGGTGATTGACGGCCGGAATTGGATCCTGCCAAAGCAGAACCTCACTGGGTACGTCGGCACCCACATAGCGGGCTCTGGGGCCCATATCGCGATGGGTTAGTTTGAACCAGGCGCGGGCGAAGGCATCTTCAAACTCTGTGGGGTTAGCTAAAAATCGCTGCGAAATTTCGCGGTAGGCTGGATCTACTTTGAGAGACAAGTCAGTGGTGAACATAATAGGCGCATGACTTTTGCCTGCAATGTGAGCATCGGGTACGGTTTCTGCGCCGTTGCCATCAGTTGGAATCCACTGAGTGGCCCCCGCGGGGCTCTTGGTTACTTCCCAATCGTAGGCGAACAGGTTAGCTAAATACATCATGCTCCACTGAGTCGGAGTAGCGGTCCAGGCGCCTTCAAATCCAGAGGTTATGGTGTCTTCGGAATGTCCCTTGCCGCAACTGTTTTTCCAGCCAAAGCTCTGTTCTTCAAGGCCTGCACCGCCGGGCTCAACACTGAGGCAACCAGCCGGCTTATGGGCACCGTGAGCCTTACCAAAACTGTGTCCACCAGCAATTAATGCCACAGTTTCCGCATCATTCATGGCCATACGGCCAAAGGTCTCGCGAATATCATGAGCCGCCAGTGCGGGGTCGGGATTGCCATTGGGGCCCTCGGGGTTTACATAGATCAAGCCCATTTGTACGGCTGCGAGTGGGTTTTTTAGGTCACGCTTTCCAGAATAGCGTTCGTCAGCCAGCATCACCGTCTCGGGACCCCAATAAACCAGATCCGGCTCCCAATCATCAGCACGCCCGCCTGCGAAGCCAAATGACTTAAAGCCCATATCTTCCATTGCAACGGTGCCCGCAAGGATCATTAAATCAGCCCATGAAACCTGTCGTCCGTACTTCTGCTTGACGGGCCACATCAGTCGCCGGGCCTTGTCTAAATTGCCGTTGTCGGGCCAGCTGTTAAGTGGCTCAAAGCGCTGCTGGCCACCGCCGGCACCTCCTCGTCCATCGGCAACTCGGTACGTGCCCGCGCTGTGCCATGCCATACGAATGAAGAAGGGGCCATAGTGACCATAATCGGCAGGCCACCAATCTTGGGAATCTGTCAATGTGTCTCGAACATCGGCCTTTAGGGCTTCCATGTCGACCTCGGCAAACTCTGCAGCATAGTTAAAGTCTGCGCCGTAGGGATTTGAGTCGGGGTTGTGCTGTCGCAGCGGCGTTAGGTCGATTCTATCGGGCCACCAAAATGTGGGGGGCTTGGCAAAGGTATTCTCGGCGTGAGCTGAACCGACTAGGGACAAAGATACCGCTATGGCTGCTGCCAGTGTTTTACTATTTAACATCGGACGTTTCCTCTTCTTCGGTTGCAAAATTGTTTCGCGGCGCAAATCTTTTACGATGGGGCTGTCAGTCGGCGCGGCAGATCTCTAATCTAGGCGCTCACCGTATGATCGGCAAATAGATTGTTTTAAGTTGCTCGATCGGAAAAATTGATCACTAGCGATTGTATTAAAGCAAACATCGGCCCCTAGTGAGTGCGAGTTGACCGATTTCTCAGGAGTGACTATGACGTATTAAGCGACTCCCCGGGTAGCGCAAGAGCACCCTGTGGTGCACGCTGCAATGCCCAATGGATTGGCATAACATCTCTTAAAGGTTGTGGTTATTGGGCCAATGCTTATTACGCCGTCAATTTTTGGTAGCAAGGTTTCATGTTGGGGGTGAGTTTTTCTGCCTAGTCGTGGAATACGACCAGCAGATCAGGCCCTTCGCCGTAAGCTCTAGCGACAAGCCCTGGAGGCATATCTTGCGCCACTAGTCGCGCCACTACTCGCGCCATTAAAGGGCGCAGTGGTGTGCCCATGGGTTTTCACTCCCGGTGCTGTTGAGATGATCCCTGTTGGCAGCCAGGGTGAAACGGCGCTATAGTCAGCGCCGACGAGAAAGTTGCTGTGTAATAAGAGGAGAAGAACGATGTGGACTAAGCCTGAGTTTGTAGATCTGCGTGTTGGCTTTGAAGTAACCATG
>JAQWYY010000176.1 GCA_029253705.1 Luminiphilus sp.
GCTCCTTCAGCTGTGGATTCATAGTCGAAGTCCGCGCTTAAGGATGCGAAGCCGATAGCTATGCCAAAATCTCTCGTCATTGTCGAATCGCCCGCTAAGGCGAAAACGATCAACAAATACCTGGGCAACGACTTTGTTGTGAAGTCTAGCGTCGGGCATATCCGTGATCTACCGACATCGGGTAGTAGCACTTCCTCTGATCCAAAGGAGCGTGCTGCTCAAGCCGCACTTACTCGAAAAATGGCCCCCGAGGCTAAAAAGCATTACCAAGAAAAAAAGAAGCGCGAGCAGCTAGTGCGGCGTATGGGTATTGACCCGGATCGTGATTGGGATGCGCGTTACGAAGTGCTGCCAGGCAAGGAAAAAGTCGTTTCGGAGCTTCGTCGGCTGGCAGAAAAATCTGATGCTATTTATCTCGCAACCGACTTGGATAGAGAGGGCGAGGCCATTGCTTGGCACCTCAGGGAAGCTATCGGCGGAGATGAAAGTCGGTATCAACGCGTCGTTTTTAACGAAATCACCAAGAAAGCCATTCAAGAGGCTTTTCAAAGGCCCACGGAGCTGGACACCAACCGCGTTAATGCCCAACAAGCGAGGCGATTTTTAGACCGTGTGGTTGGTTTCGAGGTGTCGCCATTGCTGTGGGCTAAGGTGGCTCGGGGGCTTTCCGCTGGGAGAGTGCAATCGGTAGCAGTGCGACTTGTCGTCGAGCGTGAGCGAGAAATTCGAGCGTTCGTCCCCGATGAGTACTGGGAAGTACACGCGAATTTATTGCCCAAAGGCTTCGAGGCGATTCGGTTTGAAGTTAAATATCACGCAGGCGAGAAGTTTGCTCCCAAAACTGAGAGCGAGGCGATGGCGGCAGTAGCGGCACTTGAACCTGCTACCTTTGAGGTGAGTAATCTTGAGGCACGAAAGACAAGCAGCAAGCCTGGCGCGCCGTTTATCACCTCCACGCTGCAACAATCGGCGAGCACACGACTGGGGTTTAGCGTTAAGAAAACAATGACCTTGGCGCAAAGGCTGTATGAAGCTGGTTACATTACCTACATGCGGACAGACTCGACGAATCTCAGCAATGATGCTGTTGCTGCTTGTCGGCAGTATATAGATAAGCAGTATTCTGGTGACTATCTTCCCGAGGCGCCCCTGCGTTACTCATCTAAAGAAGGCGCACAGGAAGCCCACGAGGCAATTCGTCCTTCTGATGTCAGGGTTACCCAAAACGATCTACAAGGAATGGAGCGGGATGCTGAGCGGCTTTATGAGCTGATTTGGCGCCAGTTCGTGGCCTGCCAGATGACGCCTGCACGCTACCGTTCGACAACTGTGACAGTTGCGGCTGCTGGTTATGGCCTGACCGCTAGGGGACGCGTCGTCGAATTCGATGGCTTCACCCGTGTGCAACCACCCATGTCGCGAAAAGGTGAGGATGCTGAGTTACCGGCCTTGACTGTCGGACAGGTCCTCAGCCTTGAACAGCTCGATCCCAAACAACACTTCACGAAACCTCCAGCGCGGTACGGTGAAGCTAGCCTGGTTCGCGAGATGGAGAAACGGAGCATCGGTAGGCCTTCTACTTATGCCGCGATTATTTCAACGATTCAAGACCGAGGCTATGTCCGCTTGGAAAATCGGCGTTTTTATGCCGAAAAAATGGGGGATATTGTCACCCAGCGGCTACAAGCCTCGTTTGCTGACTTACTGGACTATGGCTTTACCGCGTCAATGGAGGCACACCTTGATGACGTTGCTGATGGCCGCTTAGATTGGAAGGACTTGCTCAACGATTTCTATCACGATTTTCGTGGCAAGCTGGATCAAGCGGGGTCCCCGGATCCAGACGGCATGCAGCTAAATGATCCAACGCCGACCGGTATTGCCTGCGGTACCTGTGATCGACCCATGCAAATTAGGACGGCTAGTACTGGGGTGTTTTTGGGATGCTCTGGCTATAGCTTGCCGCCTAAAGAGCGCTGTAAAAGCACGCTTAATTTAACCTCAGGTGACGAGGCTATCAGCGCTGATGCCGATGATGAAGCTGAATCGCGGTTACTGCTCCAGAAACGGCGTTGTGGCCTATGTAACGCTGCGATGGATAGCTACCTCATTGACGAGCAGCGTAAATTGCATGTTTGCGGTAACAATCCCGATTGTCCCGGTTATGAAGTTGAGGAGGGGAAGTTTCGCATTAAGGGCTATGATGGCCCGACTATTGAGTGCGATAAGTGCGGCTCAGATATGCAGCTGAAGAGCGGCAGGTTTGGAAAATATTTTGGCTGTACTAACACCGAATGCAAGAACACACGGAAACTATTACGCAGCGGTGAAGCGGCACCCCCTAAGATGGATCCGGTACCAATGCCTGAGCTGGCATGTCGAAAGGTTGAGGACCACTACATTCTTAGAGACGGTGCGTCAGGCCTGTTTCTCGCTGCTAGCAAGTTTCCTAAAAATCGTGAGACGCGTCCCCCATTCGTCGACGAATTGATCCCACATCAGGGAGAGATAGACCCCAAGTACCATTTTCTGTTTGATGCCCCGCTGACCGATGACGCAGGTAATCGTAGTCAAATACGATATAGCCGAAAAACAAAAGAGCAGTACGTCATGACGGATATCGACGGTAAGGCCACGGGCTGGAAGGCTTTTTTTGACAATGGTGCCTGGCAGGAGTCTGGGACGGCTAAAGCCATCAAGAAGAAAGCAGCGCCCAAAAAGAAGGCCAAAGCCAAGAAAAAAACCGCGGCAAAAAAGGCCCCAGCGACTAAAAGCTCAGCGCCGTCTGACGGGGGCTGAATTACTTGAGCAGTGCTTCCGGTTTGGCCAATCACTCGCTCTACATGGCGCGGCTACTGCTAGAGGCATGGAGCGACCAGGTGAGCGGCAACCGGCTTGAGAAAAACATTCTCGAGGCGGCCTTTGCTCCGGCCATTCGCCTGCACCTGCTCAATGCTTATGGGTGGTTTTTGCTCGCGGTCGTAAGATTCACTCCCCTCCCGAGGCAACCTCCCCATAGTACAAAGGAGTTACCGGGCCTTAGTCAGGGTATCGCTGAACCTAATGAAATTGCGGAATATCGCGAGTTGGAGCGGCACGGCTGGCTGGCTAACCTACAGGCGCTGCCAGAGCAGGGTATTGAGAGACCATTGCCTCCGGGGCGCTTGGCGTCGACGGTGGCAAGGCTGCAAGTTGAAGATTATCAGGGCATTTGTGGGAATCTCGAAGCGTTGATCAACCGGATGAGCAGTAGCCTGGACGAATGTTGATCAGGGGTACGAAATCCACCCTTGGTGGGTGGTATGCCGGTAGCTTGGCTGCTAACATTTAGCTTTCGCCAATGATAAAGGACTCCACATGACTACCGCTCTGTTGGAAATTGTCGATCTGGGTGACGGCGAAATCGTGTTGCAGCGAGCAGAAGAAGAGGGCGTTGAACCGCTTGTCAGCATCCAGTTCTCTGCCGAGGCATCTGCCTATCTCATGGAAAACAACCTTGAAGTCGCCAAAGCTATGGTTCAAGCAGGCATTCAGGCTGCAGCCCGCCTAGCGGAGATGAGCAGCGTCGAAGTCGACGCAGACAACGCTGAGGGCACTAAGGTTGCCGGAGGGCGGACGGTTCATTGAATCGATCGTGGCCCATCTGTGCTCTGCTAATTAGCAGAAACCACCCTTACGACTGTGTATTAGCGCCGTAAGACTCCAACACTGACGCCCTCAATGGCAAACGCCTGTGTCGCCAAGTCAACCTCTATTGGCGCATAGTCTTCGTTTTCGGCTAATAGCATCACATGTTGACTGTTGGGGCGATGCAGCCTTTTTACCGTGACCTCATCATCAATACGCGCCACCACGATTTGCTGCTCAGCGGCGATCGGTGTGCTGTGCACGGCGAGCAGGTCGCCATCGAGGATGCCGGCATTGATCATGCTGTCGCCAGAGACCCGCAGTAGGTAGTCAGCTCTGGGGCTAAAGAAGTGGGCGGGAATACTGCAGCGCTCTTCTATGTGCTCTTGGGCCAGGACTGGAGAGCCCGCCGCTACCCTGCCAACAACAGCAAGGCCTGAGGGCTCTGTCTCTGCCAGGCGGATACCCCGAGACGCGCCCGCAATCATTTCAATCGCCCCTTTACGAGCCAAAGCCTTGAGGTGCTCCTCGGCAGCATTGGCGCTCTTAAAGCTGAGTTCACGAGCAATTTCTGCCCGAGTGGGCGGGTAGCCAGTGTCATCTATGCAGCGTTTAATGACGTCAAGGACCTGTTCTTGGCGAGCAGTAAGCTTGAGCATGGAGTCTCTCCTAAGCTGGTTACTTATACAGGCTGTTATTATATACAGTATTACTTGGGGTGTCACCCGGGCATTGCTGCTGCATTTTTAGCGTAGCGTTGCCTCTATGCTGTGGGTTAGCATCTAATGCCCCAAGATCATGCCCAAGCTAAGTTATGGACGTTTCTCTTCAGCTTTTTGTCAAGGAATTGGCCCCCCTGGCTGACTACCTGAATGTGCCTGTCCCGGTTCTAGTTGTCGTGGCTTTATTGGCATTGGGTTCTCTCGGTCACGTACTCATCGCCCGGTTAGTTGGACACTTACAGCGCTCTGCGCAGCGCTCCGAGATGCGTTGGGATAACGTGTTTGCCGATGCACTGATTCGTCCCAGTAAATGGGCTATTTGGCTGCTTGTCGTCTACCTATCTTTGGGGTTATTCGAAGGCACAGACCAATTTAGAACCATGGTCAGGCAGGCCGCCGATACTGCACTTATCCTGATTTTGGCATGGATAGCGCAACGTGCGCTTAAGGGTGCAGAGGCTGAATTACTTAGTGAGCATCGCGGTCAACGTCAGTCCGATGACCGGGCAGCAATACGTGCGACTCTGCGGTTGGTCCGAATCAGTCTGGGTATCGTTGTTGTGCTGATGGTGCTTCAGTCCCTTGGTGTATCGGTATCGGGGCTATTAGCTTTTGGCGGCATTGGCGGTATTGCCGTGGGTTTTGCCGCCAGAGACTTGTTGGCAAATTTCTTAGGTGGTCTGAGTATTTATCTCGATCGGCCGTTTACGGTTGGTGATTGGATTCGTTCTCCTGACAGGGAGATAGAGGGCACTGTTGAAGACATTGGATGGCGGATGACTCGAATCCGAACATTTGATCAGCGGCCGCTTTACATTCCAAACTCAGTGTTCTCGAGCGTGGCGGTAGAAAATCCGTCGCGCATGAACAACCGCAGAATTTATGAAACTGTAGGCATTCGCTATGACGACGTAGCTGTCATGGGTGAGGTCGTTGCAGCGGTTAAGGCCATGCTGAAATCCCATGAAGCGATCGATTTGAATAGAACACTTATGGTCAATTTTGTGGCTTGCGGTCCGTCCTCCCTCGATTTTTTCATTTACGCCTTCACTAAAACCACAGATTGGGCGACATTTCACGAGATTAAACAGGATGTTTTGCTTCAGGTACTGGCGATAATTGCCAATCACGGTGCGGAGGTTGCTTTTCCTACTCGCACGCTACTCTTAGAGGGCGAACCTGAGCCTCAGGCACCAAGTCTCTCTGCTTCGTGAATTTAGCGGAGAGACTGTTGGCTGGGGGGCACCTGGCTTACAGGCAAAGCTGTCGGATTAGCAGCGGCCTCTTTTGCGTCTGAAATAGCCTTTTCAAGTTCCTCGCGCTCTCGATCTGCAGCCCCAATTTGATAGACCTCGCCCCACGTTAATTCTTGCCAGGTTGTGATGATTTTCAGCACTGGATGATCAAAATAGCGAACGTAACCCTCGGCGACAGTCCGGGTATCTGCGACATGAATAAAATGTCGCCAGGGCCAAGTCGCCGATTGCGAAAAACGGTTTTTGTTGTCCGGTTCGGAAGACAGCTCCCGAAAAAATCCGGTCGTGGGATCCACAAATTCCACCAGAGGCAAACCTTCATCTAGATGCGCCTCAATAGCCCTAAAGGTCGCCTGACGTTTGGCCACTGCCGGTTCAGGTAACGGCAATAAAGAAGCGTCATCTCGCCACAGTCTTTGCGCTGGGGCTTTTGGTGGTGAGGTCATATAAAACCCCTCAGGCAGGTAGCTGGCATCAGTATTCCACCAGAAATTCACGCCAACCTTTAGCGTATCTCCTGTCCGAATTTGAACGAAGCCTTGAAGTTGCGGCCATTCAGAGTCGTCCCCTGAGTTATCGAGAATAATAGGCAAGTTGGCAACTTCAGGGGCTTGCAGCCAAGCAGTGCTTATTTGCAGTCGATCAGGGCTAGTCCGGGACAATTGACGGAGCCCTTGCGACAACAACTCTACTGGTAGCACCCTGAAACTTTCGGGTAAAACAGGCGGTGGCGTGGGTGTTTCCTCGGCATCTTCAATACTAGTATCTGCAATATTTTTGGGGGGCGTTGCCGAATTTGCAGAGGAATTTGTGGGCGAATTCTCAGTGAAGGGAGATAGCCATTCTGCGCCAGCATTGGTCGGTTTATCGGGTGCCTCGATCATCTCGAGAGCAATCGGCTCGGAGCTCTCTGTGCTATTTGTCGCGCCCAAGGGTTCCATGCCCGAGGGCATGGGCTTGTCATTACTTTCAGCCCCAGCGGCGCCACTGGGTAAAATTGCGGTTGCCTGCATCAGCGCCTCTTGCTGCACGGCCAGAGCGTCAGCCTTGGCTTTTTCCACCAGCTGCTGCGGGTCAGGAAGCAGTAATGTAATGGTGCCGTCGGGCTCCGTAATGACCTCAGTTTGGGGGTATTGCACTGACAGCTGTTGCAACAGCTGTTCGTCTCGCAGTCGACGATGGCTATTTGGATATTCGGTGCTTGGGTAAGGGGGCCATGCTTCTGAGGCAACCACTTCAGCGCGATCATCTACTAAGACGGCGAGTTCAATACGAAGCCAACCCGAGCCTGCATTGGGGTCGACAGACTCAGGGACGTCGATAGCAATCGGTAACGGGTCCTGTGCGGCCGCGACGTTGCTGATCATTAATAGGGTTAGCAGCCAGTTGAGGCTTTGCTGACCTTTCATGATGTCTCCTGATCAAGTTTCTCAAGCAAGCCTTCGATGAAGCTTTGGCGTTCAGGCAACTCGGGTAATTCACAACTAAAGCGTAATTTGTTTGAACCCGCGAGCCCGTAGGTTTTGGGGTCGCCTTGAACAAGTTTAACCAGTGTCATGGGCTCGACCTGAGTTTTATCGGTAAAGCCGATGCTACCACCTCCATCACCGACTTCAATTTCAGCAATGCCCAACCGTTGGGCACGTACCCTAATGGCCGCCTGTGTAAATAAATTTTTGGTGGCGTCGGGTAGTAGGCCAAACCGATCTATCATTTCGACCTGTATTTCGCGCAGTGCTTCATGGGTCATCGACGCGGCGATACGTTTATACAGCACCAGCCGCGAAGTGATGTCGGGCAGGTAATCATCGGGGATAAGAGCAGGAACGTGTAGCTTAACTTCTGTGCCGCTGTCCAGCGGCCCATCAACATCTGGAATTTCGCCTCGTTTGAGTGCCCGCACTGCATTATTCAACATGTCGAGGTACAGACCGAACCCGACGCTGTGTATTTGTCCCGACTGTTCGTCACCGAGTAGTTCACCTGCGCCGCGTATTTCTAGGTCGTGGGTCGCCAGCAAATAACCGGCACCCAGAGCGCCGGCAGCCTCAATGGCCTCAAGACGTTTTTCAGCATCGGAGGTCATGGTTGATCGGGGTGGACACAGGAGATAGGCGTAAGCCTGATGGTGGGAGCGCCCAACACGTCCCCTGAGCTGGTGAAGTTGCGCCAGGCCAAACTTATCAGCACGATCAATAATGATGGTGTTGGCGTTAGGTATGTCAATGCCGGTTTCGATGATCGTGCTGCACACCAAAATGTGATGGCGCAGGTGGTAGAAGTCGGTCATGACACCCTCAAGTGCCGCCTCGCGCAATTGCCCGTGTCCGACGGCAACTGAGAGGTTGGGTAACATTTCTCGAAGGCGACTTGCGGTCTCTTCGATCGTTTTTACTTCGTTGTGTAGGTAGTAAACCTGTCCACCTCTCAAGGTTTCTCTCAGAATGGCTTCCTTAACCAAGGAGATAGAGTGTTCCCGCACAAATGTCTTGATTGACAGGCGGCGCGCAGGAGGTGTCGCAATAATCGACAAGTCGCGCAGTCCTCCCAGAGCCATGTTAAGGGTCCTAGGAATGGGTGTCGCCGTCATAGTTAAAATGTCAACCTGGGCGCGTAGAGCTTTGATGGCCTCTTTTTGTTTGACACCAAACCGGTGCTCTTCATCGATGACTAATAGCCCAAGGTCTTCAAATGCAAAAGTGCTTTGTAGGAGTTTATGGGTGCCAATCAGTAAATCCACCTCTCCTAATGCGACCCTTTTTTGGACGCTCGCAATATCGCTATTGGACTGAAATCGAGAGACGACCTCGACCTTTACCGGCCAATCAGCAAACCGATCTCGAAAGCTGTTGTAATGCTGTTGGGCGAGTAGGGTAGTGGGAACGAGTATGGCCACCTGCTTGTTATTTTGAATGGCGATAAAAGCTGCTCGCATAGCCACTTCAGTTTTTCCGAACCCGACGTCACCGCAGACCAACCGGTCCATGACCTTGGTCGCACACATATCAGCGCGGACCGCTTCAATTGCCGCGCTTTGATCGGGAGTTTCTTCAAAAGGAAACTCCTCTGAAAATCGCTGCCAGGCGGTTTCGTCGAGGTCACACTGAAAGCCTTGCCTCGCCTCGCGACGAGCATAAACTTCCAGAAGTTGCGCCGCGACGTCATTGGCCTTTTCGCGGGCTCTGCGTCGCGCTTTCTCCCATTGTTCGCTGCCAAGCCGGTGTAGCGGTGCTGTGTCGGGGTCGGCGCCCGTATAGCGGGCAATTAAATGCAGCGACCCAACGGGGACGTATAGCTTGTCAGCATCGGCATATTGCAGCAGTAAGAATTCCGCAGGCGCACCGTCAATCTCCAGAGATTGCAGCCCCATATAACGGCCAACCCCGTGCTGTAGGTGAACAACGGGTACCCCGGGTCGCAATTCGGTGAGGTCCCGAACAATGGCATCTGCGTTGCTCTCTTCAACTGTGCGGCGGCGTCTTCGCTGAGCAACCCTCGCGCCAAAAATCTGGTTCTCAACAATGAGGGTGGGTTGGCCCTTGCCTTGGTACAACCCCCGGTCGACAGGAGCTACGGTAATGCCCAGGGAAATATTCTGCGCGATGAAGTCGTTCCATTGGGCAGCTGGTTCTGGGTGAAGGCCTAACTCACTTAACCCTTCAAGCAGCACCTCGCGTCGACCGGGTGATTCTGCACAGAGCAGTACAGCTCCTTCGTGCTCTTCGATAAATGTTGCGAGCCGTTCAAGTGCCGTGGCGCCCTGATATGTCTCTTGAAGGTCAGGTGCAGGCAGTAATCCAGTTTTCTGATGAACAGGCGCATCTTGCTCCGTGCGCAGTTCGAGCACGGCATATCTGCCGAGATCCTCGTAGAGTACCTCCGTAGGTATAAACACCTCGGAAGGGGGCAGCAGTGGTCGTCGCACATCGACGCCATATTCGGTATGGCGCGAAGTGATTTCTGTCCAAAACTGGCTTGCGGCCTGATAGTGATCGCCAAGGGTGATGAGGGCCGCATGATCGGGCAGATAATCAAAAACAGTCCCGCAGCCGTCAAAAAAGAGTGGGAGAAAATACTCGGCGCCCCCGGGGACTCTGCCGGCGCAAATTTCATTAAACAAGGGGCAAGCCTCTGGGTCGCCATCGAACTTTCGATACCAGTTCAACTTAAAACGGCGAATGCCTTCTTCCGTGAGGGGAAATTCCCTAGCAGGCAGTAGTCGGATTGACTCGACTTTACTGATTGTGCGCTGGGTCTCTGGATCAAAGGTTCGTAAGCTTTCAATTTCTGCGTCAAACAAGTCGATGCGGTAGGGCACTTGGCTACCCATGGGGAATATGTCAAGTAACGAGCCCCGCACAGCATACTCACCGTGTTCATATACGGTGTCGACAGTGCGGTAGCCGTTTAAAGTGAGGTTCTCAATAAGGGTTTTACTATCGAGAGCCTGCCCGACATCAAGTACTAGGCTGTTGCCCGCCACGTAGTGAACTGGCGGTGTTCGCTGCATGAGCGTAGTAATCGGCACAATTAATACGCCGGTCGTAATCTCTTTGAGTTGATGAAAGGTGCTTAGGCGCTCCGAGACAATATCTTGGTGGGGTGAAAAATTGTCGTAGGGTAAAGTCTCCCAGTCGGGAAGCGTGAGAATATTTAGGTCAGCGGCGCTAAACAGCGGTAATTCCCGTTCCAATGCAGCCGCACTTGCAGAGCTGGGTACCACAACCACCAAGAGAGCCTGTTCGTTGGCGAGTTCCGCAACGGCCATAGCAGTAGCAGTACCTGGGCAGGGCCCCAGCGCCGAGCGGGATCCCGGCTGTTCTGGCCACGGGGTAGAAGCAACAAGGGTGGAAAACATGCAGTGTCCGTAGAAAGGAGTGATCAATGTAAAAATGCCCATTTGGTAACATTCTCTGGGCAAGCTGGCCGCAATTACTTGCGGCCAAGCCTAGGTTGATCGGATAATAACCCATTACCCGCCTTGTATTTCGGATTTCAGGAGTTTCCCGTGACTGACCAGCGCAAACGCGAGCGCCCCGACAATTATTTTTCAGACTGGAAAGAGCGTGAGGCTTTAGCTGAGGCTATGATTCCTCAGGTAGGCGCACTGGCGCGGGAGCAGAACGTTAAATGCTATATCTACGGTCGCTCGCTGGTGAATCAATCCGTTTTGGACATCATGAAAAGTCATCGCTATGTCCGACAAGTTGAGCACAATGAACTGTCTGAGTTTGAGACTGCGCCGGTGTTGGAAGCTATGGGCACAATGCAACTGGGCCCAAGCCACATCGATGTCGGTCGGCTCGCGGTTGAGTTCTTCGATAAGGCGCAAGGCGAGGGCATGACCCTTGAGGGATATATTGCCCAACAACTCGACTTTCTGGTGCAGTCAACTCAGCGCCCGGTAGACAAGCCTGTTGACGTGGTTCTCTACGGCTTCGGTCGGATTGGACGCCTTATGGCTAGAATTTTGATAAATAAGACTGATGGCGGCGATAGCTTGCGTTTGCGCGCCATCGTTGTCCGTCGTGGCAGTGCCGAAAATGATTTGGTTAAACGAGCGAGTTTGCTGCGCAGGGACTCTGTACATGGCGCTTTTCAGGGCACGATAAGAGTGGACGAAGATCGCCAGTCATTTGTCGCTAATGGCAACGAAATTAAAGTAATTTACGCTGATCGACCGGAGGATGTTGACTACACCTCCCACGGTATTAATGACTGCATCGTCATCGACAATACCGGCGTATGGCGTGACGATGAGGCGTTATCTCGCCATCTGCAGGGAAAAGGCGTCTCGAAAGTCATTCTCACCGCGCCGGGTAAGGGCCAGCTTAAAAATATCGTAGCGGGTATCAATGACCATGACATCACCCCCAGTGATCGCCTCATTTCCGCCGCATCATGCACCACCAACGCGATTGCTCCACCGCTGAAGGCGATTGATGATGAATTCGGTATCCTTAGCGGCCACGTTGAGACTGTTCACGCTTACACCAACGATCAAAACCTGATTGACAATTATCACAAGGCCGACCGCAGAGGTCGCTCTGCACCTCTAAACATGGTGATTACTGAGACGGGTGCAGCAAAGGCCGTTGCCAAAGTCTTGCCGCAAATGCAGGGCAAGTTAACCGGCAACGCCATCCGAGTGCCAACGCCCAATGTCTCAATGGCGATCCTAAACCTCACTTTGAAAAAAGAGACGACAGTTGAGGAATTGAACGAATTTATGCGCAATACGGCACTGCACTCAACAATGCGTAAGCAAATCAATTTTTCAGCATCGCCGGAAGTTGTCTCCTCAGATTTTGTGGGGTCCAGAGCTGCGTGCGTTTTCGACGCTCAAGCGACGATTGTCAATGGCGCGCATGTAGTCTGCTACCTATGGTACGACAACGAATACGGCTACAGTTGCCAGGTGTACCGCATACTCGAAAAAATGGCCGGCATCAGTTACCTCACCTATCCAAAGGGTGATTCAGGCACGCTCTGAGTTGCCTTGGAGTTTGCGAGGGGGTCCGGTACAATTGCGGCGCCGAGTATAAGCGTCAGAAGCGCCCACTAGGTGAACAAGGTTGTAATGACGTTCGGGCGTGCAAAGCGCCCGGCACGGGAAGTTGACTCGGGGGAGGCTCAACGACTCGGTCCGCGCCGCTAGGCGCTGTGTGACTACTCCCCCAAAGCGTGCCCCGAGTCCCGGGTGCAGATGAGTAGACACAAGCGGAAGCGCACATGATCAAAATTCGACGCGGCATAGATATACCACTCGCTGGCGCAGCAGATTCCAACATTGATTCTTCCTCGACCGTAAGAAACGTAGCGCTAGTCGGTGCTGATTATGAGGGTATGAAGCCCACGATGTCCGTGTCCGAGGGGGATACGGTGCGTAAGGGCCAGATTCTCTTCAGCGATAAAAAGACGCAGGGTATAAATTTTACGGCTCCGGCCTCAGGGCAAATTGTGGCACTGAATCGCGGTGCCCGCCGAGTTTTTCAGTCGCTGGTTATTGAAATCGATGACAGCTTAGAGCCCATAGGGTTTGGCGCGCACAGTCCTGAAGAGGCCAGGGCGCTTACCGGCGAAGCTATTCGCAGCCAACTCATTTCTAGCGGGCAGTGGACCGCGCTGCGGGCAAGACCCTATGGCAAGGTGGCGGATCCTGAAAGTGCACCTGCCGGGCTTTTTATCACGGCAATCGATACTCACCCACTGGCGCCTGATCCTGCATTGATCATCGCCGAGCATGCTGAAGCGTTTGCTCTGGGGCAGGATCTTCTTGCTCAGATGGCCGACTGCCCAACCTACCTGTGCACGGCACCGGATAGCGGTATCGCCAAGGGCAACCACGCCCGCATAAAGCACTCAGAGTTTTCAGGGCCACACCCGGCTGGATTAGCGGGTACGCATATCCATTTTTTGATGGGTGCTTCTCTTGGGAAAATAGCTTGGACAGTGGGTTACCAGGACGTCATAGCGGTAGGTCACCTATTTTTGAAAGGCGAGCTTTACACCGACAGGGTAGTGGCACTGGCCGGCCCTGAGGTTGAGCGTCCTCGTCTTATACGAACGCGGCTGGGGGCAGATCTGCAGGCACTAACGGCAGGGGAGTTGACAGCCGGTGAAGTGCGGGTTGTCTCAGGTTCGGTGCTTGGGGGGCGTGCTGTGCAGTCAGATAGCGCTTACCTGGGCCGGTATCATAATCAGATAACGGCCCTCGCAGAGGGGCGTGATCGGGACTTCATGGGGTGGCTTTCTCCGGGGTCTGAAAAGCATTCTGTGATGGGTATTTATTTGTCGAGTTGGTTTGGTATGAAGCCCAGTGCCATGACGACAAATACCAACGGATCCGAGCGCGCAATGGTGCCAGTAGGCAACTATGAACGTGTCATGCCCCTCGATATTTTACCCACTCAGCTGCTCAGGGCGTTGTTGGTCGGTGACACCGAAACGGCTCAAGCGTTGGGTTGCCTTGAGCTTGATGAAGAAGATCTGGCGCTGTGCACCTATGTGTGCCCCGGCAAATATGAGTACGGACCGATATTGCGCGACAATCTTACGCGCATAGAGAAGGAGGGATAACCTATGGGGTTGCGCAGCACTCTCGACAATCTCGAGCCCCACTTTAAGCCTGGGGGACGTTACGAAAAATGGTATGCCCTCTACGAGGCGGTAGACACCATTTTCTACTCACCCAATCATGTAACCCGCTCTACAGCCCACGTGCGCGATGGCGTTGATCTAAAGCGCATCATGATCACAGTTTGGATGGCGACCTTTCCCGCCATGTTTTTCGGCATGTGGAACCTCGGCTACCAAGCCACGGGTGCGATGTCCGGTGTCGGTATCGAGGCTCTGGAAGGCTGGCGGGGTTCGGTTATCGGCGTCTTAGGTGGCTACGATTCAGCGAGTCTGTGGGATTGTTTTTTATTTGGTGCATTGCATTTCCTCCCATTGTATCTCGTGACATTTGTCGTAGGGGGATTTTGGGAAGTGCTGTTTGCGATGAAGCGAGGGCATGAGGTTAACGAGGGCTTTTTTGTGACCTCTGTGCTTTTTGCACTGACGCTTCCCCCAGATTTGCCGCTTTGGCAAGCTGCTTTAGGCATCAGTTTTGGCGTTGTCATTGGAAAAGAAGTATTTGGTGGAACGGGTAAAAATTTCCTGAACCCGGCGTTAACCGGTCGAGCGTTCTTATATTTTGCTTACCCGGCACAGCTATCAGGCGATGCGGTGTGGACCGCTGTAGACGGCTATAGCGGTGCGACCCCACTGGGCGTTGTAGCAGCTGAAGGAATGCCCGGATTAACCGATTCGATTACTTGGATGGATGCGTTCTTGGGATCGATACCCGGCTCCATCGGTGAAACGTCCACGCTGATGATTATGATAGGTGGGGCAGTGCTGCTGCTGACACGGATTGCCTCTTGGCGCGTCGTCGCAGGATGCTTCGCGGGCATGATTGCCTTCTCTAGCTTACTTAACCTCGTGGGGTCTGAATCCAACCCCGCGTTTGCGATGCCTTGGTACTGGCATATGGTAGTGGGCAGCTTTGCGTTCGGCGCATTTTTTATGGCGACAGACCCCGTATCGGCGGCGATGACGAATCGTGGCCGATGGGCCTATGGTGCTCTCATCGGTGTTATGTGTGTGCTGATCCGAGTCATAAATCCCGCATTTCCCGAGGGCATGATGCTGGCAATTTTGTTTGCCAACTTATTCGCGCCGTTGTTTGATCATTTCGCTGTGCAGGCCAACATCAAAAGGAGGCTCGCTCGTGTCCAGTAACAAGGAAAGCTTGGGGCGCATTATTACGGTGGCACTTGCCCTGTGCATTGTGTGCTCAGTTGTTGTTTCTACGGCGGCGGTTGTGTTCAAACCCGCTCAGGAGGTCAACAAAACCCGCGATCTCAAGCGCAATATCCTCATGGCTGCGGGTCTTTACGACCCCGAACTGACGGTTGAAGAGCAGTTCCAGCGGGTTGACTCAAGGGTGATAGACATTGAGTCGGGGGATTACGTCAGCGGAATCGACGCGACCACCTTCGACCAGAGGGCTGCTGCGAAAGATCCCGCAACCTCTATTCCGTTAGAGACGTCTGCAGATATCGCTAATATCGTTCGTCAATCGAAGTATGCCTTGGTCTACTTGGTCAACGATGATAGAGGAGGGCTTGATAAAATTATCCTTCCTATACACGGTTACGGATTATGGTCCACTCTATATGGCTTTATCGCGCTGGAGTCGGACGGCAATACCGTTGCCGGCCTGGGTTTTTACGAGCATGGCGAAACCCCGGGACTCGGTGGTGAGGTAGACAATCCTCGCTGGAAAAATTTGTGGAAAGGCAAGCAGGTTTATCGACAAGGCTCCGTCGCGATATCGGTGAAAAAAGGCACGGTCGATCCGCAGGCCGCCGATGCAGATTGGGAAGTTGATGGACTTTCAGGTGCCACACTGACAAGTCGTGGGGTCAGTAATTTAGTGCAGTACTGGCTGGGTGATAGAGGCTTTGAGTCGTATCTCCAAAATTTACGTGAGGGAGATGCCTAATGGATATTAAAGACACGCTGTTTCGACCGGTTTTTCGTGATAACCCGATTGCGTTGCAAATTTTAGGCATCTGTTCAGCATTAGCGGTCACCTCGTCAATGCAGGTGAGCTTGGTCATGGCGGTTGCCTTGACCCTAGTGACGGCTTTCTCCAGCTTTTTTATCTCTGCAATCCGGCACTACATTCCATCGAGCATTCGCATCATTGTTCAAATGACGGTGATTGCCTCCTTGGTGATTGTGGTAGACCAAGTGCTCAAGGCATTTGCCTATGACACGTCTAAACAACTCTCGGTGTTCGTTGGATTGATCATCACCAATTGTATTGTAATGGGGCGTGCCGAAGCCTTTGCGATGAAAAACCCCCCGGTACCGAGTTTTCTCGATGGCTTTGGTAACGGGCTGGGTTACTCGTTTATCTTGATGGCCGTGGCATTCGTTCGTGAGCTCTTAGGGTCTGGCAAATTGTTCGGTATGGAGGTTTTGCCCCTAGTGACCGAGGGTGGCTGGTACGCGCCGAACGGGCTTTTATTATTGCCGCCCAGTGCATTTTTCCTTATTGGGCTGTTGATCTGGGCTATTCGCAGTCTGCAGAAAGACCAAGTTGAAGAGCCTGAGTTCCGAATCGCGAATCATACCCCCGCCATTGAGGAGGGCGCGTAATGGAACATTATTTGAGCTTGTTTGTACGTGCTGTATTTATTGAAAATATGGCGCTGTCGTTCTTTTTGGGAATGTGCACTTTTCTGGCGGTATCTAAAAAAATTCAGGCCGCCTTCGGTCTGGGTGTGGCGGTTGTGGTTGTTCTCACCATTACCGTTCCGGTAAATAATCTGATTTATCAATATCTGCTCGCCGATGGGGCGTTGGCCTGGGCAGGGCTGCCTGATGTAGACCTCAGTTTTTTGGGGCTCCTGAGTTACATCGGGGTCATCGCTGCGCTTGTGCAGATATTGGAGATGTTTCTCGACCGCTATGTGCCGGCGCTTTATGCCGCTTTGGGCGTGTTCTTGCCGTTGATTACGGTTAACTGCGCTATTTTGGGTGCGTCCCTGCTGATGGTGGAGCGTGATTACACCTTCGGTGAAAGTGCCGTATTTGGTGCCGGAGCGGGGGTGGGTTGGGCTTTGGCGATTGTCGCTCTCGCGGGTATTCGGGAAAAGCTTAAGTACAGTGACGTCCCTGACGGGTTGCAGGGACTGGGAATAACCTTTATCACAGTGGGATTGATGTCTTTGGGCTTTATGTCCTTTGGTGGCATCGACATCTGATGATGCTGACAAAGGCGAGGAACTAAACA
>JAQWYY010000181.1 GCA_029253705.1 Luminiphilus sp.
GGAATATGATAGTGCCCACCCAGTGGGTAAGCGAGTGCGTGCACTGCTGCAACGGGCGCGTTTGCAAAAGCCTGACCCGCAAACATGGATCCCAGCAACATAGCCTCGCGAGCGGCAAGGTCAGTTGGCTGCGTCAACACCGTATTGATATTGTGCGACAGCAAGCGCAGGGCTCTCAAGGCAAGCATATCGGATATGGGGTTCTTCTTGAGCTTTGACGTGTAAGCCTCGATAGCATGAACCATTGCATCGATACCCGTCATCGCCGTTGCGCCTCGCGGTAACCCCAAAGTCAATTCAGCATCTAAAATGGCGACATCGGGTAGCAAGACCGACGAGCTCACCCCCGCTTTAGTCGTTGCCCCCGTGGTAATCACCGCCACAGGCGTAACTTCAGAACCGGTCCCTGCCGTTGTAGGAACCAAAAATAACGGTAAACGCCCGGGTGGCACCTGATCGACGCCGTACATGTCTGCCAGCGAACGATCACCAACCATTAGAATGGATACGACCTTGGCAACATCCATAGAGCTGCCGCCGCCGACAGCAATCACACCGTCGACGTTGTTATCTCTGGCCACAGTGTAAGCCGCCTCAACGACAGCTTCGCTGGGGTCGGCAGCAACACCGTCGAAAATCGTCAATGACGCACACTGCATTGATATTGCATCAGCAATCGGCTCGATCAGACCCAAGGTGACCAAACCATTGTCAGTTACTATTAGTGGTCGACTCACGCCCAGCTTTGCACACTCGTCTCCCAAGGTTCCTGCCAGGCCGGGGCCGACACGAACATGGGGGACTGTGCTGTAGCTGAAAGATGTCATGATCAAAAAGTAAAGATCACTTTTCCCTTGGCTCTGCGTTCCATCATGGCAGCGTAACCTGACTCATAATCTGCGATTGGGAAAACATCGGTGACGACAGGCTTAATTTTGCCAGCCTCGAACCACTCCCACAGAGTTTTTACGTTAGACAGATGCGCTTCTGGCTCTTCAGACATAAACCGCCCCCAAAAGACGCCAACGATTTGACACCCTTTAAGCAGCGTTAAGTTTAAGGGCACCTTAGGAATCGGGCCATTGGCAAAACCGATCACCAAAAAGCGGCCTTGCCACGCCATTGATCGCAGAGCAATCTCACTGAAATCACCGCCCACAGGGTCATAGACCACATCGACCCCACGACCCTCCGTCAACTCCTTAATACGACCTTTGAGATCCTCGGTGCTGTAGTTAATGACCTCATCGGCACCCAGCTCCTTGCACAATTCGAGCTTTTCATCGCTGCTGGCAGCGGCAATAACTTTGGCGCCCAAGGCTTTGCCCAGCTCGACAGCAGTGCTGCCTACGCCGCCCGCAGCGCCCAGTACCAACAGAGTTTCTCCGGGTTGTATGTTGGCGCGTTGAACCAAAGCGTAGTAGGAGGTGAAGTAGGTGATACCAATACCTGCAGCCTCCGTCATAGTTAATGCCTTTGGTTTAGGCAAAAGACTATTTTCGTTTACGACCAACGTGTCCGCAAAGCCACCAGCCATGCCCATTTGCACAACTTCATCACCTACCTGCCAACGGCTGACATCACTGCCAACAGCCTCAACCACACCCGCACATTCGCCACCGGGGACAAATGGCAGTTCCGGCTGGAACTGATACTTACCTTGGATAATCAGCACATCAGGAAAGTTTAGGCCCGCCGCCTTGACCCGCAGGAGCACGTCGTTAGCACCCAGCTCGGGCACTGGCCAGTCGTCACATAAATCGAGCTTTTCAGGCAGTCCATGCTCCCTGCATACCAAGGCGACAGCCATATCAGTAAACCTCAAACAGGCCAGCGGCACCCATACCGCCGCCGACACACATGGTGACAACGACATATTTGACGCCACGTCGCTTACCTTCTAGAAGGGCATGGCCAATCATACGAGAGCCACTCATACCGTAGGGATGTCCCACCGCAATCGCCCCGCCATCGACGTTGAGTTTATCGTTGTCGATACCTAG
>JAQWYY010000206.1 GCA_029253705.1 Luminiphilus sp.
CGGCCCAAGTCATTGCGACCCAAATCGATCAGCATCAGGTGTTCTGCCATTTCCTTGGGGTCTGCCAGCAACTCTTTGGCCAGTGCTTGGTCTTCTTCTTCGTTTTGACCTCGCTTTCGGGTGCCAGCAATCGGTCGAACGGTAACCTCTCCCTGCTCAGCGCGCACCAGTATTTCTGGAGAGGAGCCTACGATCTGGAAATCACCCATATCTAAAAAATACATATAAGGAGACGGGTTTAAATTTCTTAACGCGCGATACAGCGAAATGGGGGCGCTCTTAAAAGCAACAGTCATACGTTGGGAAGGCACGACCTGCATGACATCGCCATCAAGAATAGATTTTCGAATCGTCTCGACCCACTCCATAAATTGCGAGGGATCGGTATGGTATCGAGCAGCCGCCTCAATAGCCTCCAATCCTGCTCCATCGAGACTTATGGGTTCGAGTACTGGGCCAGGCTTGGGCAGTTGGTGCTCTAGCTCTTTAAGTCGCGCAAGCGCCGCCAAACGGGCGTCTGGCTCGTCTGCGTTGGCAGTGACTACCATGGTCAGCGTGCCCGCCAGATTATCGAAAACCAGAACCTCCTCGGCTACCAGCAACAGTATATCGGGGGTATTCAGGGCATCAGTTTGATCGTGATGTTCAAGCTTGGTCTCCACATAGCGCACCACGTCGTAACCAAAATAGCCCACTAAACCACCGTGGAAGACCGGCAGATCCTCAATGGGCGCGCTTCGAAATTTGGCGTGCTGCGCTTCAACTTCGGCTAACGGATCTTCACTTTCAAATATCGTCGGGGCTACCCCGTCACGCTCTAGGGTGACTCGCTTTCCTTGCACGCGGATGCGATGACGGGCGGGTAATCCAATAATTGAATAACGGCCCCATTTCTCTCCACCCTGCACCGATTCAAACAAAAAAGAGTAGGGGCCACCCGCCAGTTTCATATAGGCAGAGAGCGGGGTTTCTACATCGGCGAGAATCGTCTTAGAGACAGGGATTCGGTTGTAACCCTGAGCCACCCAATAATCGAAGGTCTTTTGATCCATTACGAGTGAACGCTGGCGAGTTCGCGCCTCATTTCATCGATTACCGCACGATAATCGGGTTGATTGAATATAGCGGAGCCGGCGACAAACGTATCGGCTCCCGCCGCAGCGATCTCGGCGATATTACCCGGTCCCACACCGCCATCGACCTCAAGGCGAATATTTAGTCCACTGGCATCAATAAGGGCGCGCACCTCACGAAGTTTATCGAGGGTGGCAGGAATAAATTTTTGCCCCCCAAACCCGGGATTAACCGACATGAGCAAAATCATGTCGACCTTATCCATGACGTATTTGAGCGCCTCCAAAGAGGCGGCCGGATTGAAAACTAAACCCGATTTACAGCCTGCCCCTCTAATTAATTGTAATGAACGATCGACATGGGTGGATGCATCAGGATGAAACGTGATGTAAGTGGCCCCAGCGTCGGCAAACATGCCGATAAGACTATCGACGGGCTGCACCATGAGATGAACGTCGATGGGAGCCACCACACCGTGCTTGCGCAAGGCCTGACACACCATGGGGCCAATCGTTAGGTTGGGTACGTAGTGATTGTCCATGACATCGAAATGGACAATGTCAGCACCGGCGGCCAAGACCGTGTCGACCTCTTCCCCAAGGCGGGCAAAGTCTGCGGAAAGTATTGAGGGGGCAATTTTGAAATCGGTCATTACAAAGTCCGAAGCGGAAAGGCGTACAGTTTACCTTCAGAGTTGCCGTGGTCGCGAGCTTAGCCAGTGGTTATTCTGCCGATAATGCTCTTAGAGCGTCCCAACGCCAACATGAACCGATAGCTAATGGCGCCGAAAATCTGAAGCTCATTGCAGTGACACTTTGCTAATGCCAGATGACCAACGGGTCCGGGCAATGGCCGGCTTTGGTTTATACCCGCGTCTGCTTACTCGAGGAAAACAAGGCGATATCTTCGACATCTGGCAGGGCGATTCCATTCGTAGCTGCGAAGTCGTCGATACCCAAGTATTTTTGCACGGCCCGGTGAACATGAGCCGGCGTGAGCACTATGCCACTTTCAGACGTTTCCAAAGAACTGGGGTTAATTTTTCTGGCAAAATGCAGCTCGTCAGAGGCGCCAACTACACGGTTACCCCACCGTGCCCCTTGCTCCATAAGCATGTAGGAGCCAATGTTCCAGTGGTCCTTGCCGTTGCCATCGTTATACATGTTGGTGCGCCCGAAATCTGAGCCCACGACTAATAAAATGCGATCAGCAAGCCCGAGTTGCTCGGCGTAATCCCAGAAATAATAAATGGCGTCCGCCAAATGCGTATAGAGAGCATCATGGATAGCGTCGTGGTTTTCATGAGAATCAAAGCCATCCAAACTGATATCTGCACTCGAGCCCAAACCCGACTGAAACACGAGCAGCGCACCTTGCATTTGCTGCTTTAAATTAGACCAAAAATTGTTGTCACCCACTTGGAACGTTTCATCGCCCTCGTAATCATTGGGAGAGGGCAGCCCCTCAGCAAGGCGTAACAGGCCTTCCTTCCCGTCCAGAGCCTGCTTGTAACGTGTGACGCTGCGGCGCTGACGCGGTGTGAGGCTTGTCGAGGTGAAGAGTTCTGTTACCGACTCCCGCGTTAAACGTTGTGCTTCGCTAATCTCCAAATCAGGGCGAAGTTGGTTAGTGGGGTCCCATGACATTTCTGTGGGCTTGGCGAGCTCGCGCAAACGCGAAACATCGCGAAAGCGGTTATAAGAAATAATGCCCGACGTTCTCGAGGTGCCCCCACCAAATACTGAATAGGCCAAGGGTTGCTCTGGCGCATTGGCTGCGGCATGCAAGGCCGTCAGGGAAGGCCGCCCTTCGGCGTTGCTACCGGTCCAATTGAACAGACGACCGGTTTCGTGTGAATTTGTCTGGGCATCAACGCCATTGACCACCACCATATCCGAACCGAACCGATTGAAGAAATTGAAATTATCAGCCACCGGAGC
>JAQWYY010000159.1 GCA_029253705.1 Luminiphilus sp.
ACTCTCAATGCTCCGGCCAGATTATCCGTCCAAACCCAGCTTGTCAGCTTTTCTACCCGTATAGCAAAACAAGGTTATGCCTAGGGCACCTGAAGTAAAGACCCACAACGCCAGAGGGTTGTAGCCAAAGTGAGTGACGATCACCGTTGCGATAATCGGGCCCGGAGTTGAGGAGAAATTCCAAATAGCATCACCAGCCACAGCCCACCTACCCTCTTTATCGAGTGCCGACAGCGTTCCCGTAATGTAGGGCATTGAGAAAGCATAGGAGAAATTCCATAAAAACAGCAGATAAATGTAATAGATCGGATCTTGCACGACCGTAAACATTGCTGCGCTGGTTATGTTCAGCCCTAAGCCGAATAACAAGGGCCTAAATTTCCCGAAGCGTGATCCCATCCATGCGGCTAAGCCACCGCCTAGCAATTCCAGAGAAAAAGACAATAAGTACAGCGAACCCCTCTCATCACCCGCTAGCCCCGTTTTTTCACCTAACTTATCCATGTAAGTGAACACTGCATTTTGGCCAAGCTCATAAATAAATAAGCCCAACATGGCCAGAATTGCATACAGTCTGTAGGGGGCGTTACGAATTAATGCCCAGAAATCCACGCCAGAGGACGCCGCTTTAATGGGCGGATTAAGAAACCCATAGATCGGAATAGTCACTGCACAAAACACAGCAGAGCCAAGAAAAATTCCCGTTTCACCGAAGTTTTCAAGCCCTACAGGAACAAGCTTTCTGCCCACCGAAAAAACAAAAAGATAAAGCATGCCCGCTAAAGCAAAAACTCTTACTGGATCTTTAGATCCTGCCGCCGATGCGGTCGCGGCACCAGAGACAATGCCGCCACCTACAGACACGACGCACCGATACACCATAAAAGTGCCGAGGTTGTCGGTAAAAGCGCAAGCTAAACTGCCCACCGCTGCTATGGCTGCGCCAAGTATTGCCATTTTTGTTCTGGAGCATTGAGTGACTGGAATCGCGGTCAACAACAAAGCAATGAAGTAGGCGAAATTTTCTGCGCCGTAGACCATACCTATGTCAGTTTCCGCGGCACCAAACTTTGTCATCAAAGGAGAGAGCATTTGCGGCTGTAGGTACAAGCCCCATAACCCGACGTTGTAGGCCGCAGCTACTGCGAGCGCTCCAGGAATAACGGACCAAAAGCGTTCTGATTGAGGACGCATCGCTAAATCACTCAATTTGTAGCACTCACCAAGAACTTCCTGAGCAACCGAAGAAAAATGCAATTATGCATACCTAAGCGATTCTCTCTTCAATAACGTTCGCTGTCGAAAACTGGTAGCGCATATTGCGATAAACACAAATATCAGTGATACCTTGAGGGGTGGTAGCCGATGCCGCCCTGAAATTAGTAGAGACTCGAGTTGTAGCTTTCACGGGTAACACACGATGCCAGGCATGGCCATGCAGCAGTACGAGGGTGCCCTTTCTGGGTTGGAGCACGACCTGACCCTTTAGCTGTCCCGAGGGGTCCCCAGCGGGAAGCAAACCCATTTTATGGGAGCCGGGCACTACAACAACCTGACCACCACTTTCGGCTTTAATGTCACTGGTATACACCAATCGGTTCAAATTAAATTGCTGTGGGTCTTCCGGAGGGCAATCCTGATGCCAAGCCTGTCCAGAGGAACCTCGCCCAGAAAACATGACCATGCATGATTGTTCATACCATCCCTC
>JAQWYY010000160.1 GCA_029253705.1 Luminiphilus sp.
TCGAGGCGCGTTAGTCCAGTGATCTCGGCAAAATCCTCGCCTCGATTACAGTTATAAAACATGCCTGCCTCGCCCATGTGACCAAGCCCATCAAGCTGCGGACCCGTACCCAACCACATCTGCACAATATCGTCGTTCCAACTGGCATCCCAGCCGACAACTGAAGCACCGTTCTTACCAAATTGCTGGCTGGGCTGGACAACTTGTAATTGAGTGTATCGCGGCGGAAACGCGGGCATCCCCGGCTCGATCACAATACCGAGGGGGTGCGTTTCGCCCTTTTTGACTAAGTTAGCTGCCGCCAAAACATTAGCTGACGACAAGCGATTAGCCGCCCCAATCTGATCATCAGCACCCCAGGGCGATTGCTTACAGTCATCCGCGGCACTGTTTATGGCGGCGGAAATGAAAATGAGAAAAAGCGTGCACCTAAGAAACTCCATAACCGCTCCCAGAAAATCATTGAATAACTCCAGTGAAGCATAAGAAACCACATAACTAAAAGCTTTTACGTGGACGCTGTTAGGTATGGCTACGCTCTTTTGATCGGCGTAAACGACAGACAAAAAAAGCCCCGCGCACAGCGGGGCCGTTTTTTACCTGCTACGAGGCTAAATTAGCAGAACTCAGTGCAATTATCTGCCCAAGTCACGATGCCGTTTGTCAGCGTCGCGGACAGAATGTATGTATCTGTCGCAGCAACACCGCCGAAGGCGACTGGAACCACAGTTATAGTGGGTGGTGTGGCTCCATGGGCCCATGTTGTAGACGTAACAAGTCCGTAGGCACCACCCGCTGCCGGCACACCATTGGTGCTGTGCGCGCAGCTAGCAAAAGAACCTTGCACTTGAATGCAGACTTCAACTGCCGTCTTGAGAGCACTGGCTGATTGAACAATTTCAGTATATTTGGCTTTATCTGTGTAATTTTGATACGCAGGCAGCGCGACAGCGGCAAGAATGCCGATGATGGCGATGACAATCATTAGTTCGATTAGAGTAAAACCACTTTGCTTTGCTTTGTTCATGAATCCATCCTCTTGTGTGAAATAATTCGGTCCCGTCCTTTTGCGCCCTTATCAGCCAGATCAGCAAACTTGGTAGGCTCAAGCGCCTATACTTTTCACGAGAACCCGTGCCGAGAAACGATCTAATGCAAAAAAAACGCTTCGCTCATTACTAGCAGCATAAAGCGTGCCAAGTTTTCAAGGGCACGATACCCACCCTGTATACCCAGAATGAAAAACAAAAAGCATTCAGACACAGAAAATAAAATTGCATTAAATCAATTACCTAAGACTACAGCGCTTAAAAAACTCACTGCTGAAGCTCTCTGTATTTTGAGACCGCGGTGGAATGTCGGGGCGAAAAAAAATTGCACCCTGCGCTCAGGGTTAAAAAGTGACGTAAAATGTCAATTAATCTCCTAAACACACCTGAACTATAAGATCTGAAAGCAAGGCCAAGCTCTTGTTTTTTATAATATTTGGCGTCCCATATCAGCACTGGGAGTTAATTCCTCCGTGACTCTAGGCGCTTTCTATTCTTATCAACCCTTTCCCAGCTATTAATATAAGCACCCCTTGGCGCCGATAGCATTAGAAGGTGATGGTGCTAAACGGCGAACATTTAGCTTAATCTAAGCATTAAAAGACACCACAAGTGCTCGTCGCAACAGCGATTTTTCAGAAACCATCCAAATTCCAAGTGTAAAAATGCCATTATTTCTAATCCGCCGACATTCTGATGGCGTAACTGTCCTCATGTTCGGGTCAATCGAAGAGAGACGAAGCTCTCTTACCCATAAAAATTAGAAACGTTGGCTGTAGCACTACTCTGAAATCGGTACCGCTGAATCACGGTGGCACCCTCTTTTGAACGGAGCCGAAAGCGCTCACAGGGAGAACTTCATATGACTGTAGGGGTCGCTTGGGAGCAAATAGGCTCACAGGCGGGGGAGGATGCCCTCCGCCGTTTGATCAATGAATCACCGCAAGATTTCTTTGGAGATGTCGCACGGCGCAATATTCATTGGTTCGATGCTCAGGCCAAACAGTGGGTAAATTTTGACCTGGCAGCTCAATGCTGGGCGGGGTTTGCTGCAAATACAGGGGAGTTCGTCACTTCGGGCGCACTTGCTGAGGAGGAAAGCCCTTGGAGCTCAGTACTTGACGAGAGTCAGGCTCCCTACCTTCGTTGGTTTGTCGGAGCGCAGACGAACGCTTCCTTTAATGAAATCGACCGTCATGTTTTGCAAGGTCGCGGTGACCATAAAGCCCTAATTTTTGAAGGTGACCGCTGGGACCCTTCAAAAAATGGCGGCCGAGGTGGCCCCGTAACTGAACAGCAGTTTAGCTACCGTGGATTGCTGCTAGAAGTCGTTGTTCGCGCTCGTGTACTTACCAATCTAGGGTTGAAGACCGGTGATCGCATCGCACTGAACATGCCGAACATCCCCGAGCAGATTTTTTATATTCTCGCGGCACAGCGGTTGGGCATTATCTACACGCCAGTATTTGGCGGATTTTCAGCCAAGACCCTGTCTGATCGTCTGCATGACGCAGGAGCTAAGGTTGTTATTACCGCTGATGGCGGTTATCGCAACGCTGAAGCCGTTCCTTTCAAGAGCCAGTACACCGACCCAGCACTCGATAATTATGTTCCTAGGGAAGCCGCACTTAAGGCGCTATCGGACACCCTCAACGACTATCCCGATATGGCAGATAGCCAAGGGCTTTTAGACGCTGTCACCCATGCATTAGCCGGAGAGATTACTCTCGAACGTGCCGACATTATGCGGGAACTTGGCGGTATTTTAGCCGAAATTCCCAATATAACTCCAGAAGTCAGCGCCAAACTGCGTACGGAGGTCGCGATAGCTTTATCCCAGGTTGGTCACGACATTAGCAAAGTTGTGGTGGCCCGATACACAGGTCAGGAAGTCATTGAATACGAGCGAGATGCCTATTCAGACGATTTGGTAGCAACCGCCAAGCAGGAATTTTTGGCCGAGCTACAGGCAAAGGATATGGCCTATTTTGACGCCCTGAGCGACACCGAATTCCAAGCAACTCTGTATCGGTTGGAAGCTGTGGTTCCCGTGGAAGCCAACTGGCCGCTGTTCATAATTTACACCTCTGGCTCTACCGGAAAGCCCAAAGGCGTGGTGCACACCCATGGAGCCTGGTTAGCCGGAGTTACGCATTCAATGCATGCAGTATTTGAAGGCACACCTGAGGATGTCATGTATGTCGTTGGCGATCCTGGCTGGATTACGGGCCAGTCATACCTCATTGCAGCACCACTCTCGATGGGTATGACCACGGTGGTTTGCGAAGGCTCACCACTTTTCCCTCATGCCGGACGTTTCGCGGCAACCATTGAGAGATATGGCATTACTTTGTTTAAAGCGGGCTCTACTTTCTTAAAAGCAGTGATGACTGACCCCGCAAGCACTCGAGACATGGCTGCCTTTGACATGAGCTCACTGCGTGCCGGCACCTTTTGCGCGGAGCCCGTGTCGCCGGCAGTCCAGCAATTTGCCATGGAAAACATTTGTTCCCATTACATCAACTCTTACTGGGCAACGGAACACGGCGGCATCGTGTTTTCGTGCCACTCTGGCGGCTATAAAGACCTGCAGCCTGATGCCAAAACTTGGGCCCTTCCCTGGATACAAGCTCAAGTTAGAGTTGCAGAATCAACCGGGGCCGATGGCGTATCCCAGTGGCGCGAGGCGGAGGTGGGCGAGAAAGGTGAGTTAGTAATCACTAG
>JAQWYY010000241.1 GCA_029253705.1 Luminiphilus sp.
CTGGGGTATCTTTGAAATCCATAGGATTGCTCTCCGTGACCTTAGGCAGCTGCAGGTTTTTGTTGCTCGAGGGCGGTGACCAGGCGGTCTTGCCAATGCCGTTCAGAGCCGATTGCAAGGCTCAATAACTTGGCCCTTCGATAATAAAACTGACAGTCAAATTCCCAGGTAAAGCCCATGCCGCCATGGGTCTGAATGTTTTCTTGTGCTGCGTTTAGTGACGCTTGAATAGAGGCTACCCGGGCAGTGGACGCCGCTAGGGGTAGGGTGTCGCTATTGCTCGCTAAGGCCCATGCACCGTGATACGCATTGCTGCGAGCCAGAGCATTCTTCACGTACATGCCAGCGAGCTTGTGTTTGATCGCTTGAAAAGAGCCTATCGCTCGGCCAAAGGCGTAGCGTTGCTGCGCGTAGTCGCAAGCTTGCTCGAGAGCTTTGTCAGCGAGCCCCAGTTGCTCCCAAGCCATTAATACTGCTGCTCGATCAAGCAACGCCTCAAAGGCTGACCACGTAATATTGCGGTCACCTAAAACTTCCGCAGACGCATTATTGAAGGCGAGCGTAGCGTGGCCACGACTAAAGTCGAGGGTCTGAATGGGGCTGCGATCTACGTTGTCCTGATCAAGTTCAACGAGGCACAAGGTCACCGAGCCATCTCCAGCGGAAGCTGTGACAATGGCGATGTGTGCACTTGTGCCGTCGGCAACGGGTTTTTTGACACCGTTAAGGGTCGCACCTGAAAGCGAGGTTTTGAGGGATTTTGCAGTGGTTTGCCCCGCGCCTTCTGCGTGCGCCAACGTGGCAATACACTCCCCCGATGCAAGGCCAGGCAGCCAGCGTTCTTTTTGAGATTCATCACCAAAAGCCATGAGGGCTTCGGTAGCAAGGTAAACTGACGATGAAAATGGCACTGGTGCCACCGCCCGGCCCAATTCCTCAGCGATAATGGCTAGTTCGTAGTACCCCAGCCCCAGGCCTCCGTAAGCTTCGGGGATGGCGGTAGCGGTCCAGCCCATTTCAGCAATGCTTTTCCACAGCGCTGCATCGTAATCTTGTTCGCCATCGAAGACCTTGCGAACTTGGGTGGGAGGACAATGCTGTGACAAAAAGCCCCGGGCCTGCTCACGCAGCATCAATTGTTCTTCTGAGAACTCAAAGTTCATGCGTACCTCGTTTGGCTAACACAACAAAAAGGTGAATGAAAAAGGTAGATCGTGTTTATAGCTGCTTATGGGGGGTGACAACAACGTGTAGAGATAAAAAAGTTAGGGCCGACTAGCAGCTCGCTGCCTCAGAGCCTCACCCAAGAGTAAGGTATCAACGCCTATTCCGATGAAATCAGCGCCAGCTTCTGCGCTTTGTTGTATCAACTCTTCGTGGGCCGTCAGGATGCCCGCAACTTTCCCGGCAGCTTTAATTTTTTTGATGGCTTCGATGCAGCGGGCCACAAGTTCTGGATCGTTGCCCTGACCGATTCTTCCTATAGAGGCTGCGAGATCGGACGGCCCAATGAAGACCCCGTGTACATTTTCTACCGCTAAAATTGCATCTAGATTCTCCAGAGCCGTAACCGTTTCAGCTTGCACGATGAGACAAATTTCGGCATTGGCGGTATGGAGGTAATCGGGCACCTGATTCCAACGCGAGGCGCGCGCTAGGGCTGTCCCTACACCTCTGTGACCCTCGGGTGGATAATAGACGGCATCGGCACAAGCTTGTGCCTGCTCCGGTGTATCGATCATCGGGACGATGAAAGTCTGCGCACCCATCTCCAGAAACTTTTTGAGCAGGGCAGGGTCACCATTAACGGGGCGGACTATTGGTGCGACGGGGTAGGGTGCCATTGCGCGCAGGTGTGCCATGACATCACTGAGTTCAAAGGGAGCATGTTCGTGGTCTATCAGTAACCAATCGAAACCGGCATTGGCCGCGATTTCAGCCACATTGGGGTCGGGTAAGCCCAACCAACAGCCCCACAGGGTTTGGCCTTTTTCGAGTTTCTCCAGAAACAGGTTACGTGGCAGGTTCATGATCAAATTCCTAGGTGAAGGTAACGTCAATAGTTCCTAGCGGTCCGTAATCACAGGTCATTTTATCGCCCGCTTGTGCCACTACTGGGCGGGTGAATGAACCACTTAATACCAGCTGCCCGGGTTCTAACCCCACGCCGTGAGATGCAAAGCGCTTGCAAACCCAGCAAATTCCCTTAGCCGGATGATCCTGCACTCCGGCAGCGAGTCCGGTTTCTTCAACTTCGCCGTTAACATAAAGAATGGCGCCGGACCAGCGAAGGTCAATGTCTTCCGGCGCAAATCGCCTGTCACCCACAATATACCCGGCGTTGGCCGCGTTGTCGGCAATGGTATCAAAGACCTTACGCGTGTATCCCGATTCAGGGTCGGTGCGAAAGCTGCGCGCGGCAATTAGCTCTAGAGAGGGCACAACATAGTCAGTGGCATCAAGCACTTGCTTAATGGTGACGTCATCGCCAAATAGCGGTTTTTTCATGACAAAGGCGAGCTCTACTTCGATTCTGGGGTCACAGAAGTTTGCAGCAACTACCGTGCAGTTATTCGAAAAATACATGCTCTCGAGTAACACGCCAAAATCAGGTGTCGTGATGTTCATGGCGTTTTGCATCGCCCGTGATGTAAGACCGATTTTGTAGCCGGTGATCCTATCGCCACTAGCAACTTTTCGATCAACCCAAGCACGCTGTACTGCGTAGGCATCATCCATGGTCATATCGGGGTAAGTGAGCGTCAAAGGTTTAATTTGTTGGCAGGTTTTCTCCGCCTCAAAAAGTGCGGCGGCTGCGCTTTCTATGGCCATTGAATCTAGCATGGGCATCCTTAGGTGTTTTTGAAGTTGAACTTTACGGTGTCGATTTCTCGCATTTCAAAGGACAGCGCAATTTTATGCGTCTCTAACAGTGCAGCCATGTGATTT
>JAQWYY010000259.1 GCA_029253705.1 Luminiphilus sp.
CCATCAAACAATGGGAATGCCTTTGGCTGTCGTAGAAGCGGCGCCAATTGAGAGTGGAGAGGCTTCTGCCGAGTAAGCGACTTGGAATCACCTTTGAACCCAACCGATGTGCGCCGGGCCGCTATGGATTTATTGGCTCGGCGTGAGCATGGTGTCGATGAGTTGATGCTGAAATTAAAGCGTCGCTTTGGGCGTGAAGAAGACTTCGAAACTATTGCGACGGAGCAGTTACAACGGCTCGTCGACGAGGATTTACTGAGCGATACGCGTTTTGCAGCGGCCATGGTGCGGCAGCTGGTCAATAAGGGGATTGGGCCACGGCGGCTTGATCAAGAACTGCGTAGTAAGGGGATCAAAAACTCCTGGCAAGACTGTGCGGCCCTTGCTGACTTAGAGGTCGATTGGTTTCGACAGGCACAACAGGTGTACAGCAAGAAATTCCCAGCCCCGATCAATGAGCCTAACGCTGACGAGCGGCGCCGCGAATGGGGTAAGCGTGCACGCTTCATGCAGTATCGAGGCTTTGAGCCAGATCATTTTATGGGGCTGATCAACGACACCAGTGGTAATTTTGATTAACTCGGAGAGCCCTTGGCTGCCACTAATTGTCGCGGGCTCGAGCAGCACTGATGTGCTGTCCGCTTAGCAACCTTAGCCCTGCAGTTGTACTAACCGGCATATGAAAACCATTGGCAGAACTAACTCTAACGGCGCGTGCCGATTTAGGTACTGCGATCAAGAAGCGCCCCGCGAAGCTCGCGAGCTTTGTCCTGAATTTTTTCAGCATTGGCTGGGCCCATGCGCATAAGCTGTTTTTGCAGGGCGGGTAGGGTTTCTAAACTATCGTCTTCATAGCGCCAATTGGCTTCGTCTTTGAACAAGCGTGCCTCGAGGTCTGTGGCGGGTGCGAGCAAAATCATATTGAGGGCACCCAGTGCGGCGTCATCAAATGTGGTGTCACCGTAACCGAGGCCTGACCATACCTCTTCAAGTACCACCGAAAGTAGCCCATAGAGGGTGACTGTCGCTGTTACGTTAATCCCGGCCACAGTGGTGGCGAGACCGTCATAGCGCTCAAACCCCGCAGGATCAAGGGTCACGGCAAGACCGTCATCTTGAAACGGAAATTTTACACCGGGACGGCCCACGGGTAGCAGCTTGTAGGGCACGTTACCCATGCGAAGGTTGTCAACGATGGCAACACCGCGTTCTAGGCCATTACTGCTCATGGCAAATTGTTGACCAAGCATGCCACTGTTTAGCTGCGGCAAAAATTCGCTAATGACCGCGTCGCTTTCCGACAGCGTTACTGCAGGGGCCTCGATTATGGTTTCAACGGCTTCAGCGGGCGCGGCTTCAGGCTCAAGAGCGGGCTCGCTGGTAGGCGCTGATGGCTGCTCAATGACAACGACTTCTGGAGTGACAACCGGTGGAGCGACTGGCAGCACTGCAGGCTCTTCTGGCGTGGCAGCAGGCTTCTCCTGCATGAACCCCCAATATAAAACGCCACACAGAATGACAAAGCCCACCCCTGCGAGAATGATTCCAGTGTTGGACTTTTGTGAGGGTAGGGGTCCGTCTGTTTCTGTCGTCATGGCTTTTCCTGAATCAATGCAGCGAGTGGACAGCAAATATTACACCACTATGACCTATGCGCTTTGGGAAAGTTCCAGAAATTATATCGGCCTTAACATGTGTTCAAAACTGCCCTACGACGGTGTTCGCCATAT
>JAQWYY010000002.1 GCA_029253705.1 Luminiphilus sp.
GGCAGCCCGCCATCTCACTCGATGATTTCAGACATTTTTACCCCCGAGTCTAGGGCCGGCGCGCTGGGGTTTTACTCTTCGGGGGTCAGTTTCGGTATTTTGTTTGGTTTTTTGTTTGGCGGTTGGCTTAACGAATATTTCGGATGGCGAGTGGCGTTTTTGATTGTGGGGGTTCCCGGTGTGCTACTTGCACTCCTGGTGCGTTTCACCATGGCAGAGCCAATTCGAGGACTCAATGAAAAGCGCAAAGTTCAAGCGGGCAACGTTCCGATAAAAACCGTGATTGCGTTGCTATGGCAGCGCCGCTCTTTCCGCCATATGGCCATGGGTGCAGCCATGAATGCCTTCGCGGGTTATAGCGTTGCTAACTGGGTAGCGTCTTATATGATTCGCAGTTACCAAATGCCCACCGGGGAGCTGGGCACTTGGCTAGCACTGGTTATTGGTGTTGGTGGTGCTATCGGCGTGTTTGGCTCTGGCGTCATTGCTGACCGACTGGGAAAGCGCGATAAGCGCTGGTACATGTGGATGCCCGCAGTCGCCTGCTTGATCTCATTTCCTTTTCAGTTTGGTATTTATTTAACCTCTGACCCTTATTTTGCGTTGATGATGCTTATTGTGCCGGGTGTATTAGCCAACGCTTATTTGGGCGCAACCATCGCCACCGTTCACGGTTTAGTGGGCTTAAAAATGAGGGCCCTTGCCTCGGCAATTTTGTTCTTCATTCTTAACATTATCGGTTTGGGTGCCGGCCCCTCTTCGGTGGGCTTGCTCAGTGACCTACTTCAGCCAAGCTATGGTGTGGAGTCCTTGCGGTACGCGCTTTTGATTTTGGTACCCTTGGCGATCTGTTGGTCTTGCTTTCACTACGTGATGGCGGCTCGATATGTTCGCGAAGATTTGGCAGCAGCCCCTGATTGAAGGCTAGTATCCATCGTGTAGACATTCAAAACGTTTTATCAATCAAAATGTAGGGAGCGAAAGGCATGGTTCTCAGGGCTCGACCTTGGCCAATTCGGTGCAGTTTTTGCGCACTTATTATCTCCATGCTGGCGATGGCAAATTCTGCGTCAGCTTCTAGTAGTTTTTTTTCTGCGCTCCTCAGTCAGATGCAAAGTTTGCGTGTTGGTATGCAAGGAGAGCGAGCCGAGCCGAGTGAGGAACAACCGCCAGCTGTGGAACTTGATTTTTCTGAGGTTGACGGAGCTTTTCAGTCCTTTATCGATGAAAGTGCGGTTTTTGATGGCATCAGCTACGTTGTGGTTGATGCCAACGCGACGCTGCATACGGAAACGTTTGGTGACCATACCGAGGATCTCGTGGTGATGTTGGCGTCGACTAGCAAAGTGCCGGCAGTCATGACCCTGCTTGCGCTTCATGAAGACCCTGACGTAGCGTTTTCTGTGGACCAGCCGGTGAGTACTATGCTCCCCTACGAAGGCGTGTACACCGACCGCACCATTGTCCAAATGGTCAGCAACACATCGGGCATGCCGGGCCTGCAAGCACTCACCAGTTACGGAAACCCATTTGGGCAGACGCTGGAGGACCTCAATCATCTCTGCACCTTTGCTGCGTCTGACTTTGTCGAATTTGAGGCCTGCGGTCAGCAGCTACTAACCAACGAGCTTGCAGCGAGCCAACCGGCGGGGACTAGCTTTGACTATGGTGGTAGCCAATGGCAAGCCGCTGGTGTCACGGCTGCGATAGCCGGCAATGCCACGTGGAACCAGCTGGTCGATAAATACCTAGTCGTCCCCTGCGGCCTCGAAGTATTTACTTTTGGCAATCCTTGGCAAGAGCTCAATTTAGGTATTTCAAGTTTCAATGGCACCGTTGAAAGCTTGCCGGGGCAAAGCAACCCTCATATTGGCGGCGGCGCCATCACCAATCTGGCAGATTACGCTAAGTTACTTCAGGTTCATTTAAACGGCGGTTTTTGTGGTGATCAGCAAGTCCTAAGTCAGGCGGCACTTGATCGTATGCGGGTGGATCGAGGTGGTGTTGTTTCGATAAATCCCACGCCTTATGGCATGGGTTGGTGGATTTCTTCAGATAATCCTGGGGTTTATGACGACCCGGGAGCTTTTGGGGCTATAAGCTTTATTGATGTTGAGCGTGGGATTGGCGGTTACATCGCCATTGATGACTACTCACGGGATGATGCAGGCGCACCGGTTTCCTTGGTTCGAGAAACGATAATTCCATTGATTCAGACGGTGATTGATGGCGGCTGAGCATCGGGTTATTTTAAGGTGAGACCACCTTCAGTGTTACCCCGAGCTTTGGGCTACTAAAACGTGAGATGGTTAAATATTTGAAAAAAATTCAACTTTAAAGAGTTGCGAGTTGGCGATTGTGACCTGTTTAAGAAATGACAAACTGTGTATTCCTGCCTTGCTTTTCTTGGTAACAAATGCGGCAGCTTTTGCGTCATGAAAGCAGTCCAGTTAGGCGCGACTGCAAGCCTGACACTGCCGATCACTTTTGGCTTTTTGAGGTTAACCGCTGGGTGGACTAACCTAAAAAGTAGCGATGAAAGAGTCGGCTTTGTATGAAAGAAGACTTTGACAGAGAGCTAGGGTCCGCTGACGAAATTGCCAGAAATCGCTATCTAGATATTCTTCACCAATTCACCCTGCGCCAATCCAGCCTGACCAAGCTAGAGGATATCGTTTGGAATATCGCGAAAACTGCGATCGCTGAATTAGGTTTCGAAGATTGTGTGGTGTACCTGCTAGCTGATGAGGGATTGATGCTGAAGCAAGTTGCAGCGCACGGCCCCAAAAACCCCGTGGACCGGGAAATTTTCAACGAAATAACCATTCCCGTTGGCCAGGGGATTGTCGGTTACGTGGCACAAACGGGCGAAGTACAGCGCATCGACGATGCGCGTCTTGACCCGCGTTATATTGAAGATGACAATTTTCGCCTATCTGAACTCGCGGTACCGATCAGTCATGACGGTAGAATCATAGGAGTACTCGATTCAGAGCATCACGCGGCCAAATTTTTTACTGATGAGGATGTTCGTCTATTCACCACCATAGCCTCATTAGCTTCGACACGTATAGATACCGCATTGGCGATGGATCGCTTGGAAAAAACAGTCGAACACCTTGAGGAGGCGCGCCAAGCACTGGAAATACAGACCGAGGAACTTCGGGAGGCTCGTTTAGCCGCGGAAGCGGCTTCGGTGGCCAAAACTAATTTTCTTGCCAACATGAGCCATGAGATACGAACGCCGATGACCGCTATCGTTGGCTTTGCCGATTTATTAGCAAATGGCGTAAAGGACCCTGAGCAGCAAGAGCAGTGGCGAAGCCAGCTCACTGAGAATGCACGCTACCTCAAAGACCTTATTGGTAACGTCCTCGACATGTCTGCGGTAGAGGCTGGAGAGATGTCGCTGAGATTTGAATCTATAAATCTGCTCTCCACGGTAACTGCTGCCGTTGAAAATTTAAGGGTACGCGCAGAAAGGAAAAACGTGGGCTTAGAAACCGTTCTCAGCGGTGCGTTACCCGATGCCATTATTACGGACAGTCTTAAGTTCAGAGAGATCATCGTTAATCTCCTAAGCAATGCGATCAAATATACGGAACGGGGTGCTATTACCGTGACCCTATCGGCAAAAAATCTAGGCGCCAAGGCAATACTGTCTGTGGAGGTGCTTGATACAGGGATTGGCATTGACTCAGTTCAGATGGACAACCTGTTTCTACCTTTCAGTCGAGTGCACGATACCCACCACAGGGCCGGTATTGAAGGTACTGGGCTGGGGTTGGCGCTATCGCGTCAGATTGCCGGAGCCTTGGAGGGTGACATCGCCGTGGCGTCAACTCTGGGCAAGGGCTCCAAGTTTACTTTGACGCTACCTGTTGAAATATCGGCTCACACCCATTGGTCTGAGCATCATCAGGCCAATCCATTTGCGGTTGGCCCGTCTAAGCTTTCAACAAAGCCCTCGGTCCCCGGCACAAAAGAATTGCTAGGCTTGCGGGTTTTAGTTTGTGAGGATAGTGCGTCCGTAGCGACTTTGCTGGAGGTGGTACTTAATGCTGCGGGCGCGATAATTACTCAGTGCGTTAATGGCCTTGAAGGATTGCGGTGCTTTGAGGAGCAGAATGCTTTAGGTACACCACCTGATCTGGTTCTGATGGACATGCAGATGCCGATTATGGATGGTTATGAAGCCACCGGACATATAAAAGCGGTTCGGCCAGATATTCCGGTTGTGGCATTGACCGCCTTCGCCCTCGCAGACGATATTGACCGCTGCTTAGCCGCGGGCTGCGATTACTACCTCACCAAGCCCATACAAATTGGAACGTTCACAGAAGAGTTACGCCTTATCCGCGAGCGCTTAGACGCCTAACGAACCGACATGTGCAAGCAGTGGCACGATCCACCACTGCAGTTGGTGGGGTCACCGCAAAAATTCAGGCCACTGCAATTTCCAGCGAGTGAGCCGTGGTACCTCGACGCTGTGCGAGAGAGATATGCGATGATTTCTTTACGATCTAAGTCTGAGTTGGCCAGAGCATGAAGGCAGAACTGCGAAGGGGTTTGCTGAATCGAGATTTGCTGCTGCTGCTGTGCAGCCAGATTATCTTTGTTTCCGCGGGGGCTATGACCGTAACAATGGCGGGCATCGTTGGGTCGCGTCTAGCGCCTAATTCAGCCCTTGCTACTCTCCCCGTATCGTTCATGGTTTTGGGTACCGCACTCGCCGCTTATCCCGCCGCACAATTGATGCGCCACCTGGGGCGCCGCGTCGGATTTGTCAGTGCTGCGCTGATGGCGGTGCTTTCATGTGGCCTAGGTTATTGGGGCCTCACGCTTAGCTCCTTCAGTTTGTATTGTGGGGGCACTGGCACCCTGGGTATAAGCCTGGCATTTAGCCAGCAGTTTCGCTTTGCGGCGACGGAAACTGTGACACCTAAGCAGGCTGGGTCTGCCGTGTCTTTACTACTTCTGGGCAGTGTAGGCGGCGCTATTGTTGGGCCTGAGTTAGTGGCTCGAAGCGAGCAAATACGTCCTGAGGGCGGCTTTGTTGGCGCGCTATTGGGTGCCGCGATTCTTTTTGTGCTCGCGGCTTTTCTTTTGAGCCAATTATCATTGCGGGGCAGGGGGCGTACTGCTGAAGTCACGTCTAAACCTGTCAATATGAGCTTGAGGACCGTTCCGCCACTGGTTTGGCTTGCCGTAGCCGCAGGGGTTGTAGGTCAAGGAGTGATGACCTTCGTCATGACAGCAACACCTGTCTCAATGCACGTCATGGAGGGTCACAGCCTGAGCGACACTGCTAGCGTGGTTCGGGCCCACGTATTGGCTATGTATCTACCATCGTTAGTGTCTGGCTGGCTTATCGCCCGTTTCGGCGCTCGCTTATTGCTTATTGGGGGGATCGTTACGTTTGCAGCTACCATGGCCGCGGCCCTGGCGGGGCAAACGGTGCTGCACTATGGGTGGGCGATGGTTCTGCTCGGCGCAGGCTGGAACTTTTTGTTCGTAGGCGGCACAACGCTGCTGGTTCAAAGTGCTCATCCCGATTCGCAGCTTCAGCTTCAAGGTTACAACGATACCGCAGTGTTTGGCAGTGCGGCGGTTGCAAGCTTTGCCGCTGGGGCAGTCCTCGAATACTTAGGCTGGGAAATGGTGGTCATCAGCACCATGCTGCCCGTTTTGCTTTTGGCGGCGCTTTGGTTTCGACTGAGAGCCACGCCCTTGCCTAACTATGAGGCGTCCAATTTCTAGGCCCTAATCAGTGGAACTGACCGCTTAAACTTTGGGGGCACACTATAAAATGAAGGGTTTGCGATGCAGCCTCGCATGTTAAGTAGCCAAAAAACGTGTTGTTTGGTACCCGACAAGATAGCCTCAAAGCTTGGTGCTATTTGAGGCTTGAGTTCAGCTTTAACGAAGCTTCTTTAAGATTCTCGCGGCGCATACGCTGTAATTAACGTTTGGATAGCAGTCGGGCTGTCCTCAGCTGTACACAGATTCGTTCCAAAATTTGCCAAACTCTATTAATTTTTACCGTGCAATCCCCTTTGTAACGTTGTAAAAATAAGGGTGAAGCTGATGCATTGATGACTAGTCGTCGATATGTTGGTCTTTATGCGCCTGTTTCAACGGCCGTGCGAGAGGCCTAGGGAGCTGTAATGAACGAAAAATACGTTGAAAAACAACGAGATATAAAAGGGACCCAGTCATGACATCTGACTTATCAAAGAAAGACAGTCGTTTTCACCCTTCAGCCATTGCCGCAGGCGTTGCCGCAGCGATAGGTGCAACTGCCCCCGGCATGACCTTTAGTG
>JAQWYY010000034.1 GCA_029253705.1 Luminiphilus sp.
GTGGCCCCCATTCGCAGGGCAATTGCCATGCCTTGCAGAATTTCTCCGGCATCGGGCCCTACCATATGGACGCCTATTACTCGCTGACTCGCCTGATCAACAATAAGCTTCATCATTGATCGCTCGTCTCTGCCGCTTAGCGTGTGCTTCATGGGTCGGTACTCAGAGCGATAGATGTCGAGTTTACCAAAAGCCTCTCGGGCTTCGACTTCGGTGTAGCCCACCGTACCGACATTGGGCTGGCTAAAGACAGCGGTTGGAATGAAGTCATAGTCGACCAGGTGTCCGCCGGCGCCGAATTCACGGTGAGCAAAAGCCATGCCCTCGGCAAGGGCAACGGGGGTGAGCTGTTCGCCACCAATTAAATCGCCCAATGCGTAGACCGACGCTTCTGTAGTTTGAAATTCTTCATTGACGGCAATGAAGCCATTCTCATTCAACGTCACTGATGTGCATTCGAGATTGAGGTCCGCAATATTGGGTCGTCTACCCGTTGCACACAAAATGGCGTCAACCTCTGTTTCGGTATCGTCTTCAAAAACAACCTTGTAACCGCGAGGGTGGGTTTCAATGGACTTCGGGTTTGTGTTGAAGCGCAGGTCGACGCCGGTTTTCCGAACCTCCTGTGCAAGGAATTGACGGATATCGTCGTCAAACCCACGCATGAAAAGGTCTCCGCGGTAGGCCTGCACAACTTCGGCGCCCAATCCATTGAAAATTCCTGCAAACTCGGTGGCAATGTAACCACCACCAACAATCAGTAATCGTTTTGGGAAGTGCTCCAGATCAAAAATTTCGTTGGAGGTCAGCATGTGCTCCTTGCCCGGCAGGTTGGGGAGGTAGGGCCATGTGCCCGTAGCAATTAAAATTTTCTTGGCCCGAAAAGATTGGCCCGCAACATTTACGGTGTGGGGGTCCGAAAGTCGTGCGCGACCCAAAATAATGGTGGCGCCTGGCGCTTCCAGAAGTCGTTCGTAGATGGCATTTAACCGCGATATTTCGGCTTTTTTTCGGTCTCTAAGGGTTGGCCAATCAAACGTTGGGGCGTCACCCTGCCAACCAAAACCGGCACTGTCGGTAAAACCTTTGGAAAATTCGCTGGCGTATACGTACAGTTTTTTGGGCACGCACCCAACATTAACGCAGGTGCCTCCCATATATCGATCTTCGGCAATGGCAACCCGGGCCCCAAGTGAAGCCGCGACACGAGCGGCACGAACGCCACCAGAACCGGCACCAATGACAAAGAGATCAAAATCGAAGGCTTCGGAAGTCATAAACTTTGCCTGTAGTTCGTCATTTGTTGCAATTCAAATTTCCAATAAGATGTCGTAACCTCGCAACTCTTTTGATACGAGACTCTCCAAATGACCATTGTAACCTTTGCGTCAGTGCAGCGCTTGCTGCTGACGCTATTGTTTGTTGTCGCTGCGATGCCACTGAGCGCAGCAATTGATCCTGATTTGACCGAGCCCTCGAACGCCGGTCGTATTCAGCTAACCGACGGCACCGTGATTGTCGGGGTTGTCACTGGAATTCGAGGCGGCAAAGTCAAAGTAGCAACCGCTTTCAGTGATGATGAGCTGAAAATTCCTGCCGATATGGTGGCGAATTTTGAGCAGATTCAGGAAACCCATCTGATGTTGAAAGATGAAAGCATGGTCACTTTACCCGCCATTGCGGTGGTCGATGGTGCTCTAGTTCTTGAGAGTGAGACCATTGCTCTGGTTGATATTGATGTCATGAACCCAGAGCCTTGGGAGCAGGGTCAGGGCTTTAAATGGACGGGAGACACCAGTGCAGCGCTGGCTGTTGCAAGGGGCAACACCGATACCAACGAGCTCGACGTTGCTATTAATACCGTCTTAAAGTCCACCAGGGATCGGTACACGTTAAACGGTAGTATCGATATGGACGACACAGGGTCTGCCGGCAGTGATGTCCGGACCGATACCGCGGACAAATGGAAGCTCTTGGGCAAATACGATTATTACCTTAAAAATGATCGGAATTACGTAGGTTTTAACCTGGCGGTTGAATCTGATGCGCTAGCAGACATCGATATACGAACCTATGT
>JAQWYY010000036.1 GCA_029253705.1 Luminiphilus sp.
GGTGCTCGGGGCCACGGGGTCAGCGTAACGTTCGGCGACGAGTTGTCCTCGGTGCATAACGACCATAGCCAAAGTGTTGCGTCCACCGCCGCTGGGTTCTGCAAAGGCATCGTCGACAATTTGGGTCAGAGCTTGGGGTGTCGCGGTGTGCTGCGCAGACATCGTTTGAGTCTTGCTCTCCGCCGCTAGATCCGAAGCCTGAGAGGGCGCCGCAGGATTGGGGGTGGCACTTTCTGCGATATCACCATGCAAGGTACAGCCATATCCCGCGCGGTAAGTCGCTTCGGCTTGCGCCGTCAGCACTCGGGCTGAAGCCGTAGCACCGTTAATGTCTGTCGTCAGAAACCGGGATAACAACGGCACGGTAGCGAGGCGAGGTTCAATGTCATTGTCCAGCACAAACCTGGCGGGCAATCCGCTCACGAAAACACCCGAACACAACTGTTTCGCCGCGTAACCGACACCCACTTTACCCGCCAAATGCACCACCGCCATGACACCGCCAATGGCCAGCAGTACCAACACCCAAAACACCCGCATGACTCGCCCTCTTTGCGTTAAAGGCACAGTTTATGCCTATCCTGCCGTGTTGTGTGAACAGGGTTAAAACTGCGCTAGACCAACAGTTCAGAATGGAGCCGGGGGGCCAGCAACCGTATTATCAGGCTGGCCCGCAAGAATATGAGCCAGCACCATCAGCCCCGAGCGCAGTGTTTCAATGGGTAGGCGGCCTACAGCCTGTGTCTGCAGCGCATCGAGAAACCATGGATTATTGATCTCCCTCTCTTTAGCCTGAATAACATGCTGCACAGCAAGGGCCAGCTGTTCGTACTCCTGCTGCTGTTTCGCTTCCCGGGATCTCAAGAGAGCAAAGGATTGACGCAGGGCCGGACTCAACCCGGCTTGACCGCGTAAATCGTCTATTTGCTCAATCCGCAGTCGGCATAGCGCTGCTTGCTCCAACGGGGCCAACTCCCAAAGACAAGAGTCCTGGTTGCCGACGATGCTCCCCCCCAAGTCCAAACACGCTGCTGCCGTCCACTGCGCTGTTTCATTTTTTAAAAATTCGTATTGCTTTTCAGACCAGCTAAAACGAAATCGACCCAGAACTGCTGCACGACAATAAATAAGCGCTGCCTCTGCCTCGGTTGCGTTAGCACCCAGCGCCGGTTCTGTCGCGCCATCAAAGTTTAGTGCGGTTTGCCGCCAGGCAAGGGGCATGGGGTTATCGGTCAAAATCATAAAGCGGCACCTCCTTGGTGTTATTCAGTGGCTGCACCTCCGGATGAATGACCGGCATTTGCTAAACCTTAAGCGTGCCTAGCGTGTTAGTTTGGCGCAGTACTAGAGATATTGGAGCGATGTGCGTTTTTTGGCTGTGCTTTTATCGCCAACCGCTTGGCCTCAGGCGCCAAATGACCCAAGACCTCTCACAAACACCGAGTTCAAAGTGATAAGGACGAAAACCATGACCCAGGGAACCTATTCGGTGTTAGCGACGCATCTGCGCATGGTCCTGCGTTGGCTGGAAGCTCAGGGGGAACCCGCACAACAATACTTTGAGCGCCATGGCTTAGACATAAACGCGTTGCAGCAGCCCAGGCAGCGCTTTTGTGCCGAGGCGGTCGATGCCCTACTGGCTGATTTGCGAGATCAGTTTCAGCGTCCATGCCTGGGTACAGAACTCGCTGAATTTCATCGACTGAGTGACACCCACGCTTTGGGAATTACCCTGCTTGCCTCAGACGATGGCTTGGCAGCCCTAGAACGGGGTCTGCGATATCAGCGGTTGCTCTCCACAGGGGCACCCATGCACCTCGAGGAACATAAAAATCAGGTGGCGCTAGTCTTTTCTCCCGTGACTTTTCAATTATCTAGAGACGTTCTTGGCACTTATATGATCGCCATGATCTGGCGCAGTATGCAAATGGCCGCACCCCCAGCACTGCAACCACTCAAGATAGAACTGGCCGGCCCAGAGCCTGATAACCGGCATTTTGAAACTGCTATGGGCTGTAAGGTCGTTTGGTCTCAAAATCGGACCGCTATGGTTTTTGACAAGGCGCAGTTGCAGGAACCTTGGCATATGCGCAACTCCGAGATAATTCGTAGCAACGAACCTATGCTCGATAATTTATTGCGATCCCTCAAAACGGGAGATATTGCTGGCCGGGTGCGCTGGCAGCTACTCGATGCACTCGATGAGCAATTGCCCTCGGAAGAAGCGATCGCACAAGCGCTCCACATGAGTCCCCGAACCCTGCAGCGCCGGCTGAAATCGGAAAACACCTCCTATGGCAAGGTGGTACAGGAAACTCGAATGCAGTTAGCTCAACAACTGCTGGCGTCACCCGATGTTTCAGCAACAGAAGTTGGCCTCGCCTGCGGCTTTTCCGATGCCTCGGCCTTTACCCGAGCCTTCAAGCGGTGGACCGGCACCACCCCCAGCGACTATCGCAGTGGTATGCGCGAGACCGCTAGCTCGTAACAAAAGGCTCAAAAATCGACGAAACTCTGTTACAACTCAAAGAAGCCACTTACGAGAACTCACAACGCCCATGACTATTTATAAAAGCCTTATGATCAAAACCCGCTATGCCAGTGCTGTCGCAGCCCTAGCGCTCTTCCTACTTGTGGGCCTATCACTGCCTACTGCAGCCGAGGAACCTACGACTGATCGGGTTGTCATCAATGCCTTACTGGACGGTCTGCACAACGATGCGGCACAAGCCCGGTTTGCCGAATACTTCGCCCGCTACACCGCCGACGCAGTTTTTTTGGGTACCGATCGAAATGAGCGCTGGACCATCCCTGAGTTTAAGGCCTACGCAAAACCGGTTTTCGATGAGGGCCGGGGCTGGACCTATCATGTCGTTGAACGCCATCTGGAGGGCACCGGTTCCATCCGCTGGTTTGACGAGGTACTGCACAATAACAAGTTAGGGCACTGCCGAGGCACAGGGGTCGTCCTTAGCACCCCCGAAGGCTGGCGGATTGCCCACTATGCGCTGACTATGCTCATTCCCAACAGCATTGCTGCTGAAGTGGGCGGTCAAACCCAAGCCGCTGAGGGTGTCAGCGCTGCGCCCTAAATCTTCGAAGGTTTGCGGGGATCATGTGCCGCTCCGATGGGGATTACGGTGCGCGGGAGCTTCCCGCAAGGACCAGACCTGAGTGACAAGGGCCGCTCCGGATTCAAGCTTGCGTTAATGCGGGCTTAGGCGAGTGGTTAAAGCGCCACTCCCTCAGCTTTCAGCAAAGTTTCAAGGGGCTCTAGGTGATGACGATAATGCTCCCAAACATTAACCGCGCTGCTGTAAATAGGTTGGCGAACTTGCTCGGAGCTGGCGGTGCGAATCGCACGATCTTTCTCGTAGTAGCGCAAACACGCCTCTTCGAAAGGTAAGCCGCAGTGGGCCAGCAAACCCGCCACTTGAGAATCAAGATCCTTTACCACTTCCTCGTACTGCACGGTCAGCAAGCCACCGGGAAACGCACTGTGCCAATGGTCCATTAGACGCAGATAATCGGCGTAGTAATGGCCAATCTCCTCGAGACCGTACGTAAACTCCTGACCTCGGGCAAAGAGCTGCTTAAAGTTGGCAAAGCACGCCGCCATGGGGTGACGTCGTGCGTCTATGATCGTCGCGTTGGGCAAGATGGCTTTGATCAATCCAATGTGTACCCAGTTATTGGGGAGCTTGTCGACAAAATACGGTTTATCCGTCCGGTACGCCGCCGCGCGATCTAAGTATCGCTGACCCATGGCCGTGCGCTCATCGACAGAGAGCTCAATGAGGCTGCTGGGGTAAAGGCTCTCTTCCGAGCGTTTGCGAACTCCAGAGATATCACTGGCGATACGGCCAATAAAAGGCAGCTCTGCAGTCGCTTCAACCTGAGAATGACTGGCTAAGATTTGCTCCAACAGCGTGGATCCGGCTCGGGGCAATCCCAATATAAAAATAGGGGCATTAGAAGGGTGCCCCGAACGCTCCAGAAGAGAGCTGCCGCAATGCTCAATCATGCCATCAACACGCTCCCGGGTTCCCTCGGGTTTGTACGCGCTAAATTGGCGTTTAATGGCATTACCTTCGTCGTAGGCTTTGAAGGATGCGTCATAGTTGCCCCGATCTTCATGGGCTTTTCCCAGAGCAAAGGCGAGGTGGTATTTGTTCGGGCCAGGACGATCGAGGGCCGCATACTCGCTCACCATGGTGTCGAGCAAAGCGTCATCAAACTCGACGGTCTTAAGGTTGGCAAGGCTCCAGTAGGCCTCACCAGCACCAGACTCCACGGCAATGGCGCGACGATAGGCGTCAGCGGCCTCATTACCCTTACCGCCATAACGCAATGCGTGACCGTAACTGGTCAGAATAGCGGCGTTATCCGGAACCTCCTTGAGCACCTCGGCGTACTGCTCGTGGGCGTCTTGGAAGCGCCCTGCCATCGCCAACACTGACGCGTACTGCACTTTGTGGGTGAGTTTTTCGGGCTCCTTAGACCTCAGGTGAGCGCAGGCCTCAAGGG
>JAQWYY010000165.1 GCA_029253705.1 Luminiphilus sp.
GCGTAAGAAACTTGAATCTCACAGCGCTCGGCGAGGCCTGCCGCTACTATATTTTTGGCCACATAGCGCGCTGCATAGGCTGCTGATCGATCGACTTTCGAGGGATCTTTTCCAGAGAATGCCCCGCCCCCGTGTCGGGCCATGCCGCCGTAGGTGTCAACAATGATCTTCCTTCCGGTTAAACCAGCATCGCCAACGGGTCCGCCAATAATGAACTGGCCTGTGGGATTAATGTGATAGCGCGTTTCGGCGTGGAGCCAAGCTTCGGGTAACACTGGCCGTATCACGTGTTCCAATATTTCAGCGTGAATATCGGCCTGGCTAATACCGGGGTCGTGCTGGGTTGAGAGCACCACAGCATCGACTCGCGCAGGCTTGCCGCTCTCGTCGTAAGCCAGTGTGACCTGGCTTTTTGCATCGGGCCGCAGCCAGGGCAGTGTTCCAGCTTTTCGTAATTCGGCTTGCTTCTCGACTAACCGATGGGCGTAGTAAATTGGAGCTGGCATGAGCACGTCAGTTTCGTTGCTGGCATAACCAAACATGAGACCCTGATCACCTGCGCCCTGTTCTTTGTCCTGACCTTCGTCAACGCCCATGGCAATGTCGTGCGATTGTTTACCAATGGCATTAAGGACAGCACAGGAGCTACCGTCGAAACCCACATCTGAGCTGTTATAACCAATGTCATTAACAACCTCACGCACGACCTCTTCGAGGTCGACATAGGTGTTAGTGGTGACTTCACCAGCAATCACGACCATGCCGGTTTTCACTAGGGTTTCAACTGCCACTCTGGCTTGCTGATCATCGGTTAAAATCGCGTCTAAAATTGCATCTGAAATCTGGTCGGCCATTTTGTCCGGGTGCCCTTCCGAGACAGATTCAGAGGTAAATAGTGAGTACTCACTCATCGTGCAGTTCCTTATTTTAGAGTGTTGGTCTTTGAAATAAACGGACTTGAATTTGAAATCCATTACGCTGTGCTATAAACAGTTCGGCCTGGCTTTGAAGGCCTGCTTGGCCGGCCCATCGAGTTAAAGCCGCGGGTTCAAAGCCTAGCCAGAGGTCCCCGCAAACTTCACGAGCCCAGTCTTGATCGTGGGGACACAATTCACTAATGATCAGGATTCCGCCCGCCCCGACTAATTGGGCGGCATCTCGAAACGTAGCTTCAGGATTGGGCGTGTGGTGCAGCACCATGTTGGCGATAACGGCGTCAAAGTGTTGTTGCTGCCTTATGAGAAGGCTGGCTTCACCTAGGTTGAAGCGAATATTTTTGGCCTCAGCGGCTTTAACTTTGGCTCGCTCGAGCATTGCGGCGGAATTGTCTAGCGCAACAACAGTCACCGCTCTCTTAGATAGATCGGCCAGTAAGCTACCATCCCCCGGGCCTAGTTCGAGTACACAGGTAAGGGGCTGCTTAGTTTGGCGGTCGAGCAAATGCAGGGTGGCCTGTCGGTAATCTTCCCAGGAGGCAATCAGCTCTTGTTGCTCACGAAATCGATGGCCGTTGTCTTGAAAAAACGCCAGTGAATTTTGCTCACGTAGCTTTTGAACTTTTGCCATTCCCTCGGTAAGTACCTGTGACAGTGGTGCAAAATCAACCTGATGCAGGGCTTCGTTGATAAGGGTGCCGTGATCCCCGTCCGCTAGCTGCCGACGGTAAAAGGTGACGGTACCTTCACGACGCCGGGTCAGTAAATTGGCTTTTACCATCACTTTTAAATGGTGGCTCAGGGCGCTTTGGCCCAGTTCGAAGATGTGACACAACTCGGTGACGCTGAGAGACCCCTCCTTAAGAACGCGCAGAATGTTGATTCGTAACTCATCCCCCAGCGCCTTGAACAGTGCTGTCAGGGAAACCTCGCTAGGCCTGATGGCCAGCGGGACGATGTTTGATTTCGGGGACATTGGGCCATCTTAGCACCCCCAGTAATGAAACATCAAAATATTTTGATGTAATAAATTCCGCCGCTCTGTGTCACTATCGGGGATAAATATAAAAGGGCGCCGCAGCGAGGGGTAAAGCGAGTGGATCAGCAAGAGATGAAGGAGGCCGTAGCATTGGCGGCGCTCGAATGGGTCAAGGCCCTCCCCGGTGACAATCTAATACTGGGTATTGGCACTGGCAGCACAGCCGAGTGTTTCATCAGGTTACTGCCTGCCATTAAACAGCGCATCAATATCACCGTATCAAGCTCACAGCGCTCTGCAGCATTGCTGCAGGAATTACAAATTCCATTGGGCGATCTCAACGACGTAGGGGAGTTAGATGCTTATGTTGATGGCGCTGATGAAGCCAATCAGCGGCTGCAGCTAATTAAGGGAGGAGGCGCCGCTCTAACCCGTGAAAAAATTATTGCCGCTGCCGCGAAACGTTTTTTATGCATTGCAGATTCGTCAAAAAAGGTCGCAACGCTGGGCGCGTTCCCGTTACCTGTAGAGGTGATTCCCATGGCAAGAAGTTTTGTAGCCCGTGAGCTGGTCAAGCTAGGAGGGCAGCCTATTTGGCGCGACGGCGTAGTAACCGACAACGGAAATGTGATTCTCGACGTTCATGGGCTTTTAATTGACCGCGCGTTGGAAATTGAGGAGGCCATTAATCACATCACCGGTGTGGTTTGCAGTGGTCTTTTTGCGCGACGGCCTGCGGATGTATTGATGCTAGGTACCCCTCAAGGCGTAGAAACTCTGCAGGCTAATTGATCCCCTCTCAGCGCTGTGTTGTGCAATAGATAGCCGCAAAGGGCATGAATTTAGGGGATTTAGCGACAGCTGCGTTACCGTGGTTCGAAGCCCAGTAACACGAGGCGCCTTGGAGCAAGGAGTTCTGCAGAAAGGCTTCTGGAAACAGGCGTTCTGGATTATGGGTCGAAGACTTTACCTGGATTAAAGATTCCGTCGGGGTCAAACTGGGCTTTTACACCCCGCATCAGCTCTATTTCGGCTTCTGTACGACTGAACCGTAAGAATTCCTTTTTAAGCAGCCCGACCCCATGCTCCGCCGAGATCGAGCCCCGGAGCTTTTGCACCGCCGCAAACAAATGCGCACTGACGCCTTTACAGCGATCCTGAAAATCACTCACCGATACCCCATCGGGCTTTAGAATATTCAAGTGTAGGTTGCCGTCGCCAATATGGCCGTACCACACGACTTCCAAGTCGGAGTAATGTTGAGCAACCACTGCGTCAACCCTGCTCAATAGCTCAGGCGCTTGCTGTACCGTTGTTGATATATCATTTTTATAAGGTGTCCACTGTGCAATCGTTTCGGAAATGTCTTCTCGCAGGCGCCAAAGGCTGCGGCGCTGACTTTCACTCTGGCTCAGCACGGCATCGTTAACCCAGCCGCTGGCCATGCAAGCTTCGACGACTTGCAGGGCCTGTGTCTCCGCAGCCGTTGAGGTGCTTTCGAACTCCACCAGCGCATAAAAAGGATGCCGCGCCTGAAAGGGTGTCTGAATCGAATGCTGGTTTGTGACCTTTTCTAGGGCGAGATCAGAAAAAAACTCGAAGGCGAGGACAGTGAGTTGGGCTTGGCAGTTGGCCAGAACTTGCATCAGCGCAGACATCGTCTGAATCCCGAGCACCATGACCCTTGGATTCCTTGGTGGATCGGTGAGTGCAAGGGTTGCCTCCACGATGACCCCTAAAATGCCTTCAGAACCAATAAATAGATGGCGAAAATCGAGGCCTGTGTTGTTTTTGATCAAACCCTGGTTCAGTTCCAGCAACTCACCAGTTCCTGTCACGGCTTTCAACCCGGTTACCCAGTCACGGGTCATGCCATATCGTATGACCTGAATGCCGCCGGCATTTGTAGCGATGTTACCCCCGATCTGACTCGACCCGCTGGAAGCAAAGTCAACTGGATACATCAGGCCTTCCTTGGTGGCGGCTTGCTGTATTTGCGCTGTGGTGGCACCGGCTTCGCAGGTTACGCTGCGCCCCGCTTTGTTGACGGGCAAAATTTTTCTCATCCGCTCCAGCGACAAAACCAGTTCGCCGTTTGTGGCCATGGCGCCGCCACTCAACCCTGTCCGGCCTCCAGAAGGTACAAGCTTGATCCCATGTTGTCGGGCTAAGCCCACAATGGCTTGTATTTCGCTGATCGTATTTGGAAGCAGCACGCCTGAGGGCGCTGGCGCGGCGAATCGTGTCCAATCCCGACCGTAGTGCTGCAATGATTGGTTATCGGTAAGGAAGCGCTCATGACCCAGTAGTGCTAACAGAGCAGCGGACACAGCGCCGGGCGATTTGGGGTTATTTACTGGCTGCGGAGTCGTCACAAATGTTAACTGCCTGTGTTTAAGGGGTTTACCACCCGCGGTCCACAAGACGGGACTTTGATGACAAACCCGTTTCAATTACCCCGCGGCCTAAACCGTACCTTAAATTAGGGCCGGTACCAAAGGGCTGGCCTTAAGATTCACACCAAAGCGCTATCACTGGGGCTGCCATCAACGTTCGTATCACCCATAGGGTCGTGTAAACTGCCCAGCTGAAGCGTCGAAGTGTAACCGCGTGCCGTAAGGCCGCCACACGGACGCCGCTGCCACAGGGGATATAGCAATGCTGCGCTCGTTAATTGTCTGTCTTATTTGTTTGCTGCCCATGCCGGCACTGACGCAACCACTCATTTTTGAGGGATTAACAGAGGAAATGACATCCGCAGAGCGTGAAGCGTCTGGAGTGGGCGAGCTGTCGGGTGAGCAGCAAGAGTTTCTCGACAACTGGCTGCGAGATCGCTTTAGTTCTGGCGGGCCTAGCGGCCCCTCAACAGGAACCATGGCTCCGCCTATTGTTACAGACGCATTAAGCAATGCTGAACAGGAAAAAGCCATAGAAGCTGAGGTCGAGCGTCGGGTGACGAGGGAGCTCGCTGCTGCAGAGGAGCAGGGGGTTCAAAAGGATAAGCCTGTTGGTGAGCCATTCGAAGCGTCCATTACTGGCGTTTTCACGGGGTGGAATGGCAGTACTGTTTTTGCCTTAGATAACGGAGACGTTTGGCGCCAGCGCAATGACAAGGTTTACCAGCATCGTGATGCAGATAGGCGAGTGCGGTTTAAACGTGGTTTGTTGGGTCTTTGGAGGATGACAGTAGTGAGCACTGGGGCGTCGGTAGCAGTTGCCCCGGTCTCTGCGGGACGCTAAAAGCCAACAACCGACAGCTCAAGGGCCAATAAATACCCTTAAAACCACGGTAATAATCACACTTACCATGCCCTGTTCATGGTTGACTACGGCCGTTTCTCCGGCGAGGATGTCGCGTTCAGGACTTAGCAAGCCCGTGATCTTCATCACAGGCCCCAAATTTTTCCCAATTTTACTAAGAATTTTTTTTGACCACTCGAGAGGTTCCTATGAAGCCCTTAATTAAAACACCCCTAAGCTTTGCTGTTTCTGCAGCTTTAGCTGGGATGATGTTGCCGACTTTGGCTTTGGCACAAGATGATGCTGCTGACGCAGAAGTAGAAGAGGTAATCGTGACTGGTTCGCGAATTGCCAAGCAAGACTTCGTGAGCAACAGCCCCGTTGCAACGGTTGGTAGAGAGCAATTTGTATTAACTAATACAATCAACACGGAAGCATTGTTGAACAGCTTGCCCCAGACTGTTCCCGGCTTAGACCGAACTTCGAACAACCCGGGAAACGGTACTGCGACGGTAGACTTGCGAGGCCTAGGTGCCAACAGAACGCTGGTCTTGATTGACGGTAAGCGTGTAACCCCAACGTCTTCAAGCGGCATTGTTGATATCAACTCTATTCCAGCGTCTCTCGTTAAAAGTGTAGAGGTGCTTACTGGTGGCGCCTCAGCGGTGTACGGTAGTGATGCTGTGGCAGGTGTTGTCAACTTCATCCTCAGAGACGATTTTGAGGGCGTTGAGCTCAATATGAGCACCGAGCAAACAGAAAAAGGCGATGCTGGGCTTAGCACTATCGATCTAACGATTGGTGGTAACTTTGGCGGCGATCGTGGCAACGCAGTATTGAACCTACAGTGGACTGATCGTGAAGACCTGTTCCAAGGTGATCGAGATTTCTCAACCTTTGCCCAGTTCGACGATACAGATGCCAACGGTAATCCAATTCTGATTGACGGAGGTTCGTCAGGTATTCCGGGACTGTCGATTTTTAATGGCGGGCTCGCGGGCTATTCCCCAAGCGCTGGGGTGACTTTCGGTCAAGATGGCAGTATCCGGCCTTTTGAGACCGGTACACCCAACGACTTTTATAATTACGCTCCGGTCAACTACATTCAGTTGCCACAAACGCGTTACCAAGCAACTGCACTAGCGTCATTCGAGCTTACTGAAAACCTAGAGGTTTACAGCAAGGTGCTTTACACCTCGAGCTCAGTGCCACAGCAGCTGGCGCCAACGCCGATTTTTCAAACTTCAGAGTTTACGATTGATGGCAGCCCGTTTTTGACGCCAGAAGCTCAACAAGTGTTGTCTGACGGAATCGGCAGCGGTATAGACACCGATGGCGATGGCATTGACGATACTGGCTCTGCATTGGTACGGCGTCGTCTTCTTGAGGTTGGACCCCGGGTTTCTGACTCAAAGTTCAATTCTTTCCAATTCCAGGTTGGTGCCAAAGGCGCTATCACGGATAGCTGGAGCTATGATGTTTACTACCAAATTGGTCAGGTAGACAGCATTGAAACCCAATTAGGCAACGTAAACCGAGACCGCTTTAACCAGGCTCTGTTGTTGGATCTTAGCGACCCAACAGGTGGAACATGTGCTGATCCATCTTCTAATGGTTCTACCGTGGGCTGTTCACCAATTAACATCTTTGGTGAAGGAAACATCTCAGAGGCGGGTGCTGCTTACCTCCGTACAGCAGTGTCTTCAAGCGCTTTGTATGAGCAAGAGGTTGTTGGTGCTACGGTTTCAGGCGATTTGTTCAGCCTGCCCGGCGGCCCAATTGGCGTTGCTGTAGGTTACGAGCATATTGATAACAGTTTCCGCTTTAGACCTTCTCAAGACCTGGCGGCAGGAACCATCGCAGGATTCAATGGTGCTCCCGCCGTCTCAGGTAAGTACAACGAAGCGTCTTATTTCGTTGAAGCATACTTCCCGATTCTCAGAGATTTACCTTTAGTATCGCTATTGGATGTGTCAGCAGCTTATCGATATTCCGACTTTTCTACGGTCGGTGGTCTTGATAACTACAAGATAGACTTCTCCTACGCTCCTATCGATTCACTTCGATTCCGAGGTAGTTTCTCAACGGCGTCACGCGCACCTAACATTGGTGAGCTGTTCTCTCCACAGGGTGAGGGGTTTCCGGGCTCAAAAGATCCTTGTGCCGCAGAAGGTAATCCCACAGCAGACGTAGCAGCTATCTGTCAGGCCACCGGTGTGGCGGCATCAGATGTTGGTTCGCCTGCATTGAACTTGCCTGCAGGTCAGGTGCGTCAGTTGAGCGGTGGTAACCCAGACTTGGAGCAAGAAGACGCAGATACCTACACCTTGGGTGTGGTGTTCACGCCTTCGGTCATCGATGGGCTGTCAGTAAGCGTTGACTACTTCGATATTGAAATTGAAGGTTATATCGCCAGCTTCGGTGGTGGTGCGAACAACGTGCTTAATACTTGCTACGATCCTGCCAGCGCTTTCGGTGGCATTGGGTCACAGTTCTGTGACGTGGTATCGCGTCGTGCAGACGGCACCATTGAGTCTGTCTCAGTGACAAGCCAAAACGTTGCGGGACAAACGCTCACTGGATTTGATGTTCAGGCGCAGTATGTTCTTGAAGGCCTGGGTGGAACGTGGGCTTTGAACTATTTGGCTACCTTTACCGAGGAATCAGACTTCACTCCGTTTGATGGGGCAGACACTATTGAGTGTGCTGGTAAGTTTGGTCAGGATTGTGGTGAGCCGCTGCCAGAGTACAACCATCGGGCAACGGTAAACTACGCACGTAATAACTGGACTGCACAGGTCGTATGGCGCCACATTGGATCTACTGATGATGATGACGAAAACAATACGTACTTTGTAGAGAAGCTCGACTCAGAGGACTACATCGACGCGTCCGCGCGCTATGAGTTCTCTAACGGCATGTCTCTCATGGCTGGTGTTGATAACCTGATGGATTCCAACCCACCTATCCTGGGTGATAACCAAGAGCAGGCCAACACTTACCCCGCAACTTATGACGTATTTGGTCGTACCTACTTCGTCCGCTTTGGCTGGGAAATGTAAACACTTAACGTAAGTGTATTGCGAAGGCGCCCCAGTGGGCGCCTTTTTTTTGCAGGGTGGGAGGCAGAGCATTGGTTACAAATGGATGGGAAACTTTTTGGTCCTCGACTGACTCGGATGAAGTTCTCGTAAATGAGAGCGGAAGCAATAACGCGACACTAGAAGCTTTTTGGCGTGACCACTTAGCGCTGGTGTCAGACCGGTCACGAGTCATCGATGTTGCCTGCGGTGCCGGCTCAGTGCTTCGTAAAATACATCAACCCCCTGACCTATGTGTGGGGGTAGATGTTTCCATCTCGGCTCTTCGCCGAGTTAGCGAAACGAGTAAAGGTGCTGCTACGGTTGTGGCAGACTGTTCTACTCTTCCATTTCCTAGCCAAAGTTTCGATTTTGTCTTCAGCCAGTTTGGCGTGGAGTATGCCGGTATCCCTGCCTTCTTGGAGTGCTCCAGATTGCTCGCACCTGGGGGCGTGCTCAAATTCTTGGTGCACTGTAAAGAAAGCGCCATTCAGCGCTCGGTTGCCCGTGATCTTGCAACCGTGCAAACCATACTGCGGGCAGGGTTTTTTGATGCCGCAAAGCAATTAACACAAGCGCTTAGCTCCAAGATTGAGAGTGAAGTACAGTCAGCCGCCGAGCGCTTTAACGTAGCAGAAGCCGCATTACGCTCAGAGGTACCCATTGCACCAACTAATTTTGCCGGGTATGCATACCTTGGGTACCAGAAGTTATTAAGGCAATGGAATCAGTACGACCCCTCCGATGTTTTGTCCTGGCTTACTGGCATGCAGGTAGAGGCAGAAAGTGCTGCTGAGAGGCTATCAAATATGCAAGGTGCCGCACTCGATGATGCTAAATTGACTGAAATAAACACAGCACTTTCTCATGCCCAATTTCCAGTGCTTGAAAAGAGGGCGGTGGCTGCGCTTGATAGTGATACGTGGATAGCATGGGAGTTGAGTCAGTGCATTTGACCGGCCGGATCGCTGCAAAATGTAGGGTAATGGTGGCCAAATTATTGCTGATAATAGTTGTGATCACCGGACTGATTCCGTTGAGGCTGGAATGAGGCAGAATTTTGGTGATGAAGCTAAAAAAGCATTTGAGGGGGGAAGAATTGCTCAAGCAGAGCAGTTGCTTTTAAAAGCACTAGCCATTCATCCAACAGAGCCCCTTTACAATTTATTGGCAAGATTACTTTGGCTTGAAAATCGGCAGTCGGAGTTTGAAAAACTGTGTAACTCCCTGCTAACGGACCCTGTGTTTTGTTTTTGTGGCGTTGAACTTCTTAGGCAAGCTGAACAATATGATCAAGCACTAAATGCACTCGCCGCACTACCAACCGATCACCGGCAGAATATTCGCTTCTTTCTGAACGCGGCCTGGATTTATATTCAACTGGGTGATGGGCAAAGGGCACACCAATGCGCTTTGCCGGCATTTGAAGCTCAAAATAGTGAAGCCTCTGCAGACGCCTACGTGTCGTCTTTGATCATGATGGGTGATTTTGAAAAAGCAGAGCAAATACTCGCGGCATTGATGGCTGATGAGGCTCATCAGGGTCGGTGGATGGCTTACCAACTCCATGTTGATAGAATTTTGTACCCTGAGAAAGATGGTGATTATAAAGGGCTTATTAAAGTTTTAAATTTGCAAGAAAGGCATCCTCGCCTTTATGAATCAGGTTTTAGTGCGGCGTTACGTGATGCGGTTGAAGAGATCTACCGGTTCAAAAATCACCCGTTGGACCAGTCTTTGACGGGTGGTCAACAGACAGCTGCAAATTTAGTCAACGCTGAAGCGCCCGTATTAAGGCAGTACTTAAAAATGGTGTCTCAGGAGGTTAAAGAGTACTGCAGGCTCTCAGGTGATAAGAAGAAGTTTTTTAATGGCAATAGCTTTGATCATATTTCTATTAAGGAGTGCTGGAGTGTGACCCTCGATGGAGGGCATCATCGACCACACTTTCATCCAGAGGGTGTCGTCAGTGGCACTTATTATTTGACGGTGCCGGGGGGCACCGAAAAGGGCACGATTTACTTTGGAGTCCCCCCTTTTTCTACGGCAGTGGTTCCAGCGCCTTTTTTTGAATACGAGCCTCAAGAAGGGTCACTCATATTATTTCCATCTTATTTTTGGCATGGCACGCGTAAGTCTGCTGCGGGTGAAAGCCGGCAAACGCTGCCGTTCGACGCCGGATAAGCAAGGGCTTTGCTTCCCTGTGGTAGGCATCACTGGGATCCACGAATCTGACTTGAGGGCTTAACTAAAAGGGTAACGGGCGTTTTCGTATTGACGCTACCAGGGCGGTTGGGTAATTTATTTGGGCTCCGGCCACGGGCAGGCATTGTCTTATTAACCGTTACAACACGAGACTACTAAGGTGCAAAATATGCAGATGAAGGTAGAGACACTATTCGCCACACCCCTTGCGAGGGTAGATTTGTCTGGATATATCACCGAAGACCAGGTGGCATTTGTAGATTCACTCACGATGGTGGCTAACCAGACAAATCTAATTTCTGAAAATCTTTACATTCTCGATAGACCAGAGCTTCAAGGGTTCAGAGCTATAATCTCGCAATGCTTAAAGGACTATGCGATTAATGTAATGGGGTGTGATCAAGAGCTCCTGCTTACCCAGTCTTGGGCTCTGAGAAACGCCGAGGGTGTTGGTATGCACTCGCATGCCCACTCCAACTCCATTGTGTCGGGTTCCTTTTATTATACTGAGCTCCCAACACCTGCATCAAAAATGTTCTTTGATCGCAATACCTCTTATCAGCGCTTGGAGCTTCCGCCACATCCTGAGCGGGCGAATATCTTTAATACCAAAATAAATGCCGTAATCCCTAAAACTGGCGAATTACTGCTTTTTCCCTCTGAACTTAATCATATGGTTGAACAAAACCCATCGCCTGAAGTGCGGTCGGTGATAGCTTTCAATACCTTTATCAGGGGTAACATTGGCAACTTTCGAGACGTCTCCGAGTTGTCCCTAAAGTGATGTAGTAAGGGTGGCCAGTGAGCGGGCCAAAGTTAAAACCTAATTCATCAGCAAGCCCGCAATAGACACTAGCCATATATGTCCATGACTCGGGGGAAACCAAATTCAAGACCAACCTAAGCGGCGGGCTGAATTAGCTGTGGTTTTCCTGTGCCGGACTCGCTGGCTTGCTGGCGACAATGCTACTTGTTTCAAGAATACTCCAAAGGAAACACAATATTTAGTGGGCTTGCGGTCGAAGAGTTCGCTCGCTTCCTTCTGGCGGGGTATTTTTACACCGCAACTTTGAAATACTTGAACCGGTCAATTAATACCAAGCGGGAGGCGGCTCAATATCCAATAGCCGCTGGCTCAAGCATCGCCACGAGGGGGTCTTTAAATCGAATTTTGTTCCGCTATAGGAGTCCCTGGCTGTAGGCTTCCTGAACCCTTGTAAGGGATAAGGGTTTAAGCCTGGACGCGTTACCCGCGGTGCCGAAGGCCTCGTAACGCGCAATACAAATATCGCGCATGGCTACTAAACTGGCTTGAAAATACTTTCTGGGGTCAAACTCAGTCGGATTTTGGGCTAAAAACTGGCGAATTGAACCCGTCGAGGCCAAGCGTAAATCGGTATCGATGTTGACCTTTCTGACACCGTGCTTTATGCCCTCCGCCACTTGTTCCACGGGAACCCCATAGGTCTCGGGTATTTCACCGCCATACTCATTGATAATCGCGAGCCAGTCCTGCGGTACGGCCGACGATCCGTGCATTACAAGGTGCGTTTTGGGAATACGACTATGGATAGCTTTAATGCGGTCAATGGCGAGAATGTCGTCGGTGGGTGGACGGGTAAACTTGTAAGCCCCATGGCTAGTGCCGCAGGCAATGGCAAGGGCATCGACATGGGTATCAGCAACAAACTGGGCCGCTTCTTCTGGGTCTGTAAGCATTTGTTCATGGGTGAGTTTGCCCGCCGCACCAATGCCATCTTCTTCACCGGCCTCACCAGTTTCAAGTGATCCAAGGCAGCCAATCTCGCCTTCCACAGATACGCCGCAAGCGTGAGCCATATCAACGACGGTTCGTGTAACGCCTGCGTTGTAGTTATAGTCCATAGGGGTTTTGCCATCTTCACCTAAGGAGCCATCCATCATCACTGAGCTGAAGCCCAGTTGAATTGAGCGCTGGCAAATCGCGGCTGAAGTGCCATGGTCTTGGTGGACGCACACCGGGATATGCGGAAATTCTTCCATGGCCGCATCCATAAGGGCTTTTAGAAAAGGTGCTCCGGCATATTTTCGGGCTCCGGCACTTGCCTGCATGATCACCGGCGAATCCGTGGCATCAGCGGCCTCCATAATGGCGCGGGTCTGCTCGAGGTTATTCACGTTGAAAGCGGGTACGCCGTATTGATATTCGGCTGCGTGATCGAGTAATTGTCTGAGGCTTATCAGTGCCATGTTGAATTCTCCTGTGGTATCTATCGCCACCTATTTGGCAGATTGTCTGTAATAAGAAGCTGCTGCCAAGCAGTTGCTGGTGTGTTGTCAGTAAATATTAGTCTTAAGAGTGAGCACGCTCCTCGAGTATGGCAACTGCGGGTAAAACTTTTCCTTCAACATACTCGAGAAAAGCGCCCCCCCCGGTGGAGATATATGACACACGATCACTCACGCCAAATTGATCAATAGCAGCCAGTGTATCGCCCCCTCCGGCCAGAGAAAAAGCCT
>JAQWYY010000047.1 GCA_029253705.1 Luminiphilus sp.
TTGTACAAATCTTGTGAGGTTGATTCGCGGTATTCGTTGCGAACAGAGTCAGCGACCATTACCGCCGCACCAGCGGTAGAAAAATGTACCCGAGTTCCCGAAAGATCTAAATCAAAGGCCGGGTCTTGGGCAAACAATGTCATGTTACGCCGCGCTTTGCCAAGGGCATCATCAACAACACTGCGAGGCATCCGCAGTCGGCCATCTTCTCCCAACACCGCACCAACAGCCTGACAAGCAGCGATACAATGAGGGGTCGCGTCTTTAAAACCGACCTCTTCAAGAATTCGATAAATATTGGCGACCACCGCATCAAGGTCTGCGTTGGCAAAGGGCCGATACTGCCCTCCTCGCTCCCCTGGCCTAACCGGCTTTAATTCTTCAGCCAGTGGCGCACTGCGTTGCGCGTGTCGTGCCTGTCTACCGCCTGATCGTCTCGCCATGATGGAATCCCCCACAGTAACACCAAGAGCCTGCCGAGCTTTGCTTGCGCCCGATCGTATTCTGGGTGTAGAAATACCGCATAATTGGCAGCGACACCAGTTCTAAAAACGACACCCAAGAGGTCGAATCTGTCAACAAATTAACCCCAACAATGAACTCGGGTACACCGAAGAGTAAAAAGGAAGTTTTATGAGTTGGCAGATCATCGGATTTTGGGGTTGCGCGGCAATGTGGCTGATTAGCCTCCTTGGCGATTTGGGTATGGCACGACGTTCCGATGCCCCCGTCGGAATGTTTTGGATTCCCTTAGTCAGTGCAACCATCGCCTTCATTGGAATGTGTTATTTCGGTCATGCTACCAGTATGTTCGGGTGGTGAGCGGCTGGGCATTGCTGCTTGCATTGGCTATGGCCCGCTCAATCTTAGATTTTCCGCTGCCTTGCTGATTTCAGGTGATGCTGGCAAGGTTGAATCAGCAATCAAACAGCGTGCAGTGACTTACCTCGGACGCTGTTTGAATTCAACAATCGTTAAAAACGCGTCCAATCGAGTTCAATGATGTGCGCGGGAAATTTAGAGGCACTACACCATGAGTTTATTTGCACGCATCGCCACGGTTTCCTTTGCGGTATTGCTTACACCCGTCGCCGCAGCTGACTTGGCAGAGTCTGTTGAGCGCCGTGTGGAGGCCGTCATGCCCGAGGTAGTCTCTTGGCGCCGAGATTTGCATGAACATCCCGAGCTGGGGAATCGGGAGTTTCGAACCGCCGGCATTATTGCTGAGCATTTGCATGAGCTCGGTATGGAAGTGCGAACCGAGGTTGCCCATACCGGGGTAATCGGCGTGTTGAAGGGCGGTGATGGCCCGGTTGTAGCGCTGCGCGCCGATATGGATGGCCTACCCGTCACCGAGTTGGTAGACCTGCCCTTTGCTTCCAAGGCTCGCGGTGAGTATCTGGGTCAAGATGTAGGCGTCATGCATGCCTGCGGTCACGACAACCATGTCGCTATTTTAATGGGGGTGGCAGAAGTACTGGCCGGCCTAGGCGATGAATTACCCGGTACTGTGTTGTTCTTATTCCAACCTGCCGAGGAAGGCACTCCAGATGGCAGTGTGGGTGGCGCCGAGCTTATGCTGCAGGAGGGCGCCTTTGACGACGTGCTTCCAGATGCGGTCTTTGGACTCCATGTGTTCCCCTATCCTGCAGGTGTTATTGCAACTCGCCCTGGCGGCCTCATGGCGTCCTCAGACAGCTATAAAATCACAGTCACCGGCAAGCAAACTCATGGTGCTGTGCCCTGGGCCGGCGTTGATCCCATTGTTACAGCCAGTCAAATCGTTCTTGGACTCCAAACCATCGTTTCACGCCAGCTAGACGCAACACTCACGCCATCGATTGTTACAGTAGGAAAGATTGACGGAGGGGTTCGCAGCAACATTATTCCTGAGTCGGTCGATCTCATTGGCACCATCCGCACCTTCGATGCTGACACAAGGCTCGACATACATGATCGAATTCGCCGAACGGCCACACATATTGCTGAAGCGGCTGGCGCCACTGCTCAAGTTGATATCGATCTTGGTTATGGTGTTACTCGCAACGATCCTGAGCTTTTTCAACAGATGGTACCAACCCTCCGGGGCGTTACTGGCGGGCAGTTTGTTGAGGCCCAGCAAACTACCACCGCTGAAGACTTCTCCTATTTCGCAAACGAGGCACCAGGACTATTTCTATTTCTAGGTGTCGCACCTGATGACCCAACCTTGGTGTACCCCAATCACTCGCCCCGATTTTATGCCGATGAGCGCGCACTGCCCGTTGGCGTAAGAGCATTGACCGCCCTGACCCTCGATTTTATGGCAGCCAACTAAAAATCAAT
>JAQWYY010000052.1 GCA_029253705.1 Luminiphilus sp.
TGGCAAGTCGTCGAACCAGCCTCTCTAGGCCTATCCGAAAAGCAGTTACTGAAAATCCATGCTGACATTGCGACAGGACAGTATGGCTGGATTGATTCATTCTTAGTCGTTCGCCATGGTCGAATCGCTTTTGAGCATTACTACGAACACGACTATGCTAAAATTTACGGCGTGGAAGCTCGTACGCCTGGCCCTCTAGTCGTTCAAAATTGGAGTGGGCCTTATAACTACTTCAATGCATTCTGGCATCCTTATTACAAAGGCAGTGATCTTCATTCGATGCAGTCAGTGACTAAATCGCTTGTGTCCGCAGTCATTGGTATTGCCATAAAACGCGGGGATTTTCCTGACATTGATACCCCCGTGCTGTCTTTTTTTGACGTCAACGAAATCTTGAATGTGGACGACGCTAAGCGCGCAATGACCCTTCGCGATTTGCTTACCATGTCCAATGGACTTAGCTGGGATGAGGGCGTTCCTTATTCCGATCCTAACAACACGTTTACAATTATGGCCCGATCTCCCGACTGGGTGAAATACACGCTTAATCAACCGATGGCGTATCAACCGGGCACGGAATTCAACTACAACAGTGGTTCGAGTCTTGTATTAGGTCATATATTTTTGCTGGCAACAGGTATTGATATCGAAACCTATGCCGTTGAGCACTTGCTTCAGCCACTGGGCATAGAGCGCTATGAGTGGAAGCGAACACCTTTTGGATTGGCAGACACTCAGGAGGGACTGTTTCTTTCGACGAGGGATATTGCAAAAATCACGATGCTGTTTTTAAACAATGGCCGGTGGCAGGACGTTCAAATTATTCCCCAAGCGTGGGTTAGCGACTCATTACGGCCGGCCTTTACATTAAGCGACGAGGTTAGCACGGGGTATGGGTATAAGTGGTGGTCACAGTCATACCAATATCAGGGTGAGGAATTTATAGCATTTCTCGGAAAAGGGTTTGGTGGACAGCGTCCCATTTTCCTTCCAGACTTGGATCTCGTTATTGTGGTGACCGGCTGGAATATTCTTCCCGATCGGCCTTTTTTAACTGCGGCAGAGATTATTAAAAGAGTTACGACAGCTATTGACGGCTAAAATTTACGGAGGCCACTTTATACAGTTGGGGGCCAAGGATGCATGTTTTGACGCCTGGTTGGCACGCCATGAAATTTCGCTTGGCCTGTTTCGTGTTTTCGTGTTGCCGCTGCCGTGTGTAAATAGGGCAGTTTAGAGGAGAGCATATGAACGTAGTTGACAGCCAGCTTGCTGTGGCCTCTGAGGAACAAAGGCAAAAGAGTTCGTTGTCTCAGGCGATGGATTCGAACCGGCTTTTCTGGGTAATGAATTGCATAGGATGGATCGGACTATCCCTTCTCACCTACTTCAGTCTCAGCCTGCCATACAGCCAGTTCGAATTAAGTTATTTCGCCCATAATATTTCTCAGTCGTTAGTAGGACTCCTTTTAACGCTGCCGCTTAGGTGGTGCTTTAAAATGGTATGGGGGTGGCCTGTTGCTCAGCGCTTCACTTTGGCAGTAATAGCGACAGTATTTTTCTCTATGCTGTGGGCTGTGCTGAGATTGTTGTTGTTTATGTTAATGACCCAAGAGCAAGATCTTTGGGCCGATTATGGCGGTTGGGTTTTTCCGTCGATATTCGTTTTCTTCACCTGGTCTGCGCTCTACCATGGCATCAAGTATTACCAGCTGCTGCAACAGCAACGCGAGGCGATGCTGGTGCTAGAGTCACAGCAGCGCCAAAGAGCATTGCAACTTGTGAAGGCGAGGGCCGAGGCTAAAGATGCGCAGCTTCAGCTGTTGCGTTACCAGTTAAACCCCCATTTTTTATTCAATACGCTAAATTCTGTTGCGTCACTGGTGAGCTCTGCAAGAACGGAAGACGCAAAAACTATGCTAAGTCGTCTGGGCGATTTTTTGCGCTTTTCGCTGGACGCGGGTGACGATACTCTTATTCCGTTGGATAGAGAGTTTTGGGCGCTAAGCCAGTATCTAATGATTGAACAAGTGCGATTTTCAGATCGAATGACATTGGAATTTGATGTACCTAAAGACCTTGAGTCGCTGCTGGTCCCCAATATGCTATTGCAGCCCTTAGCCGAGAACGCCATTAAGTACGCCATTGCGTTATCTGAAGCAGGGGGGACTATTCGAGTATCCGCGCAGCTTAAAGACTCGAGACTTATGCTGTCTGTTGAGGACAGTGGTTCAGAGCGCTTGAGCAAGCCAATCGACCGCACACAGCTTACAGAAGCTAGCACCGGTATAGGGCTTCGCAACACTAGGGACCGTCTCAAAAATCTTTTTGCTAATGACTTTGAACTACTGATAAACGAGTCTTCTTTGGGTGGTCTATGCTTTACCGTAGCAATACCAGCCACTGAATCTATTAGAGAGGATTCAATGTGAAAGTTGCGATAGTAGACGACGAGCCACTCGCGCGTGAATTTTTGATGCAAATATTCGATGATTTAGCCGAGGTCGAGGTGACGGCTTGCTACAAAAATGGTCGCGAAGCGATTGAAGGCCTCAGAAAAAAGCCGGTCGATGTTGTTTTTCTAGATATAGAAATGCCGGGTCTTGGGGGTTTTGAAGTGGTGCAGGCCCTTCAGTCAGATACCATGCCCCTTGTGGTTTTTGCCACGGCACACAGTGAGTTTGCGGTAGGAGCCTTCGATTTGCATGCCGTCGATTATATTCTGAAGCCTTTTTCTGCTGATCGTGTTCAAGAAACGCTATCGCGTTGTACAGCGCGCCTTCTTTCGCTTTCAGTAGACCCACTAGAGGGTAACGCTGACGTCGCAGATCAAGCGGCCCGCCAAAAGGGTGCGGTTATTTCTGCGATGGGTGGTCAGAGTCAGCGTATTCTAGACGCTGGCAACACAGTTACCTCAATGGATGTTGGTAAATTGGCGATCAAAGATGGCCAGCAGACCACTCTACTGCAAATGGAGGACATAGAGTGGATAGATGCTGCAGGAGACTACATGTGCGTTCATGCGGAAGGATGTACCCACATTCTTCGCTCAACTATGAAAGAGCTAGTTGCACGTTTACCTGAGAATTTCGTGCGAATCCATAGGTCTACTATTGTTAATTTGTCGAAGGTGAAAGTAGTTGAGGGTCTACCCAAAGGTGAGGCTCAGTTACAAATTGCAGGTGGGGGTGTTTTAAAGGTAAGTCGAAATTTCAGGAAAGAAATCCAAAACCTGCTCACCTAGGGCGCTGTAGCATTGGACGCTAGCTGCTTGCAGCTTTGACCCGTTAGGTCTTCTCTTAACGTTGTACTTGGTGATATAGCCAACACCTAACTGCAGTTGCGAACGTGAGGATCAGCTACGGCCATCGTCATGTTCCAGTCATATTGCTGCGTTAGATAAGCTTTCCTCGATTTTTTTGTGCTCAACATTTTCTTCCAATTTTCGCTACAGAATGTGCGATAGCCAAGATCTCGCCTGATTCACTTTTGATGTCCGCTTCTAAAAACGCGATTGTCCTAGTCATACGCCTGATCCACCCCGTAACGGTCAACGCGCTCTGTCCGCGGGTAACACTTTCATAACGAGTGGTGATCTCTAGGCTGGATAATCGTTCAACGGTGGTGTCACACGCGAAGACGGCGTGTGACATGGCTGCATCTAACATAGCCGAGACAAATCCTCCCTGTACGATATTGCCACTATGGCAAAAGTCGAGGGGCACGCAGAAGTGGAAAGTACAGGAGCGTGCATCTATGTCGGCAGCAACTACTTGTCCACCTAGGAGCTTAATGAATTGAAGTTGGTGAGCGTTCAGCCGTGTGACAACGTCATCCTGGTTCTGAGAGTGTGACATTGAATGGAGATTCCTCTATCTATGGTCGGTTTAAGCAATGAGAAAAATAAAATAAGAGATGAGGGCGTTTAATGCATGAAAAGCCTCGGAGCCTTATAGAGATGTTGCCGGGCGGTCACGGTATCACGGTGTATTACCTATTTTCGAATCTTTCTACATACCTTTTGCTCGCTAACTAAAAGCACGGTCTGTTGGCTGTCGGTATGGGTTCCCCACTACGATAAAAGTGTGTGCTAGGTTGCTGGGCTGGGACATACAACGTCACATGTGTTAGGAAACTTGAGTAGCACATGGCGCGTTGTTTTCTATGTCGGTCAATTATGGCTCGGCAAGCAGGCAAGAAATAGGTTTTCAGGCGTGATGCGGCTCAAAAGTGGGTATCATTGACCGCGTCAAATTGTGACAATTTAGCAACGTCAGGTGAATACACCCTAAGGGACTATGAATTATGCGTCAGGCGCTCGAGACCATGTTGTCTATGCAACACCGAATGAATACCCGGGTCCATCAAGACTGGATCAACCAGAACTTTGAGTGGTATCGAGCGATATGGATCGAATGTGGTGAGCTGATGGACCACTACGGCTATAAATGGTGGAAAAAGCAAGACCCAGATATTGCCCAAGTGCGTCTTGAGGTGGTTGATATTTGGCACTTTGGGCTCAGCGCGCTTTTTCATTCGGATACCGAAATTGGAGTGCTTGCAGAGGAAATAGCCTCCGATCTCCAGAGGGCCGGTGAAGCTAAACTAGATGTCCGGGCGGCTACCGAGGCGCTCGCGATGACAAGTTTACAGACGCGAGGATTTTCGGTGCCGCAATTCGCTGTGCTGATGCAGGCCTGCAATTTATCTTTCGATGATTTATATCGCCATTACGTTGGGAAAAACGTCCTTAATTTTTTCCGCCAAGATCATGGGTATAAGGAAGGCAGTTATCAAAAACTCTGGGAGGGGAGAGAGGATAACGAGCATCTTGCTGAGTTAATGGAAACACTAGATACCCAATCCGGTGATTTTCCCTCGGATGTCTATGAAGCCCTCAAAGTTAGGTATCCCGGTTAATTAAAGACGAGCAAAAAGAAGGGTGTTTCAATGCTAAGTCCGTATTTTCGCAATGTGAATTTTCTAACCGATGACGGGTTAACGCTTTATTGCCGTGATTATCCCGGGCCTACTGCTGCAGCCCCGGTTGTACTGTGTTTGCACGGCTTGTCCCGTAACAGCCGTGATTTTGAAGATTTGGCTCCGTTGCTTCAACAATCTCATCGTGTGATTGTGCCCGATCAAAGGGGACGAGGTCGTTCGGCATCAGACCCTGTGGTTGAGCATTACACTCCCCAAACCTATATTGTCGATACTCTCGCGCTACTTGATGATCTTGCAGTAGATAGCTGCTCGATTATAGGGACTTCGATGGGCGGCCTCATGGCAATGGGCATCAGTGCTCTGGCGCCCCAGCGGCTTGTCCGTGTGGTGTTGAATGATATCGGTCCGGTTATCGCTGACCGTGGCCTCGATCGTATTAAGCGGTCTGTTGGCTCTAAAATGAAATTTTCAAGCTGGTCCGAGGCGGCAGACCATTTGGCGAAGGTGAATCACGTAGCATTCCCGCATTATGGTGCGCCGGACTGGCTTCGATTCGCTGCAAGAGGTTGCTCTCAAAAGGCGGGTGGGGTGGCTCTAGATTACGATCCAAACATCACAGTGCCGTTGTCAGGCGCCACATCTGAGGTGAGCCCAGATGATTTGTGGCCGTTGTTCGAGACGCTGACTGACATCCCTTTAATGCTCATACGGGGTGGTCTTAGCGACTTACTAGATACTGCTTGCGTAGCGGAGATGCAGCGACGTCACACAGGAATGGAGTTTTTCGAGGTGCCCGGTGTAGGGCACGCGCCCATGTTAGATGAGGCTGGCGTATGGGATGCGCTTATTAGTTTCCTGAGTCTCCCAGTAGATCGTTAATAGCTGTTGCTAAATTGAAATCCTTTTCGGTAAGGCCGTTGGTATCGTGAGTGACCAGCGCAATTTCTACACGGTTATAAACATTTAACCACTCTGGGTGGTGTTGCTGCTGCTCTGCAAGCAGCGCGACTCGGTTCATAAAGCCCCAAGCCATGCTGAAGTCTTGAAATTTAAGACTAAGTGCTAGTTTCCCGTCCTGCAGTCGCCAGGCTGATTGCGCTGCCAGCCATGTCTGGATTTCTGTGTCACTCTTATTTTTCATAGTGCTCTCCTAGTCAGCAAAACGCCGCTTTCAAGATGATTCGTGTAAGGGAATTGATCAAAAAAAGCGAGCTGAGTTATTTGGTGGGTGGTTTTCAATATTCTTAAATTATCGATTAACGTCTTGGGGCTGCAAGAAATGTAGATGATGTTTTTGAAACTGCCAGCCAGACTAAGCGTGGCGTCATCTAGCCCCGCTCTAGGGGGGTCGACCAGTAAGGTGTTGAGTCTGTAGTCGGTTAGAGGGACTGGTAAATGGGCTAAGCGGCGAAAGGGTCGTTCTCCAGACATTGCTGCGGTCATTTCTTCGGCAGAAAGCCGCGCAAATTCCACATTTTTAATATCGTTCCGGTTGCAGTTTTCGATAGCGGCTGCAGTGGCAACCTTCGAAACTTCTGTTGCGAGAACACGCCCAAAGTGGTGGGCTAATGGCAGGCTAAAATTTCCAATCCCGCAATAGAGTTCAAGGAGGTCGCCGGACAAATTTTCACAGGCGCTATCGGCCCATTCAATCATGCATTGATTTACGCAGCCATTGGGTTGGGTAAAGGCCTGGTCTGGTTGTTTGAAATAAAATGGACGGTTATTAACGCGAAGAACCTCTTGCACACTCTCTGCGCCCAGCACTTTTTTTTGCTTCCTGCTCCTGCCAATCAATTTTATGTTTAACCGCTCAGCTAATAAGTTGGCTTCATCTTCCCAGAAAGTGTCGAGTGCTCTGTGATAGATCAAGGTCACTAACATATCGCCCGTCAAAGTGCTTAGAAACTCCACTTGAAAGAGCTTTCGGCGGAGGTGGGTGTTGTGTCGAAGCTCCTGCAATAGCTCTGGCATGAGCTGTTGAATGGGTTTCGAGGCGATTGGGAAGTTCGTTATCGCTACCGGATCTTTTGGGGCACTCGGTTTAAACATGGCGTAGAACAGATCTTCACCATCGTGCCAGATTCGAAATTCTGCCCGCAGCCGAAATGCTAGGGGTGGCGATTTTATAATCTGTGGCTCGGGTGCTCCGAGCGCCTCGAAGACCTCCACAAGAGGGGCGATCTTTAGCGCTAAAAGGTGCTCGTAAGCATTGGGGTCGATATTACTGAGGGGCATAGAGTTATCGCCTACAAGCAGTTTTTGGGCTTTGGGAGACCCGCTAAGCGACTGCCCACACGCGCAGGACTTCCGGGAAATAAATGCATTAGGTAAATGGAGTTTCCTTTGTCGGGTCCTTCATGGCGTTTAACCCAATTTACCAGCGCACGATTTGCCGGCGCTTCTTCGAACTCACTGTAGAAGGCCCGTAGCAAATGGAGTATTTCCCAGTGCGCTGGCGTGAGGTCTATGCCCTCTTGCTCGGCCAAAGCCTGAGCAACCTCTTTAACCCATACTTTTGAGTCAATGAGGAAGCCGCGGTCATCGCAGAGCAAATTTAATTCAGCCACATCCATTGGCATCAAACCCAATTAACTTGTTGGGGGTGTTCAATGGTAAGCGCAATCCAATCAGCGAAACCAATTGCAGAAACGCCGTTTGTCAGGCTATCCAGCTGTCGCCGTTGGCACTCTTCAGACAGGGCATAGACTGCCGCGCATTGAGGGTGAGGAGTGTCCGCCATGAGCTTTGACCACTGCAGCAGCGCCTCATCGACAATGATTATCACATCGTCTGCCTTTAAGGTGCTTAACAGCGCAGTGTGGCGAGCCGGATTATAAAAAAGGTGTAATGCCATTAGAAGCTAAGTACGTGACGGCTGCTGGCGATTAAGCGGGCAAGTTCGGCATCATTGATAGGTATAATTTGTAAGTCCTCGAGTACCGTCTCCGAAATTACGCTTGGTTCTTCAGTGAGCAAATAGACCCGGTCTACGTCATAAAGTGGCAGAGAAGCCATTAGTTTGAATAAATTCCGCCTACCTGTGGGTGTTGCAGTAGGAGGCTTGAGCAATTCAATGGCTGGACCCTCCAAGACAAGGGCTACAGATTGGCCGAAAGCACCGCAAGCGAGCGTGGCGTCCATGCCTAGCTCGGCCCTAGGGCTGATGTTTGACGGCGAGTAGATGCGTATGAGCCATGTGTAGGAATTAACCAAAGCTAACTACCCGGTCGCAGTCATGACCTGCTTCCATCAGGGCTCCAAGCCCCATAATAGTGAAGGGGACTGGTGGGGGCAGTACACCATGGTTCTCTGCCGAAGTACTGCATAAGACGAGATCACAGCTTTGGTCTGCCGCTATCTTTGCCCATGCGGCAATGCATTCAGTATTTTCTGAAGCAGCAGCCCGCACTCCTTCGCCGTAAAAGAAAACCCGTTGAAGCGCAACGCTGCTGTGTTCGAGGGCCTTAGCGAACCCTTGGGCGCGGAAGTGGCAGAGCCCTGAATTTGGCGCGGCTAAAATGACAAGTGCAATTTTCATGGTGTTCTACGTGTGGCATTGGCCAGTGTGGAGGCAATGATACCTGCATAAAAAAACCCCGGCGATACCGGGGTTTTTAAACTCGCCATAAAGTTAATCGTCACCGCCGCCGAACGCACCTATTAGATGTAGCATGTGGATAAACAGATTGTAAATGTTCAGGTAGAGCGACACCGTGGCGCGGATGTAGTTGGTTTCCCCGCCGTTTATGATTCGGCTGGTGTCAAAGAGAATCAGCCCCGACATGATCATAATGATTGCTGCCGATATTGTAAGTGAGAGCGCGGGTATTCCTAGGAAGATGTTGGCAATGCTGGCTACAATCGCAACGATGAGCCCTGTTATCAGAAAGCCCCCCATGTAACTAAAGTCCTTGCGGGTATTAAGGGCGTAGGCTGATAGACTAAAAAACACCAAAGCGGTGCCGCCTAGGGCCTGCATGATCATGCTAGGGCCGCCGGGCAAAGACACGTAGTAGTTAAGCATGGGCCCGAGTGCGGCTCCCATAACGCCTGTGAACGCAAAAATAGCGGGCAAGCCTTTTGCTGTATCTGCCATGCGGTTGACGACGAAGAGTAGCCCAAAACCGACCAGCATCAGCACTAGGCCAGCCATGTGGGATATGCCAACTGCCATGGAAGTGCCAGCTGTTGCCGCACTGAATGCTAGCGTCATGCCTAGCAGCATGTAAGTATTCCTAAGGACCTTGTTGGTGCTAATGGCGCTTTCGGCGCCTAACACATCGGCTTGTGATGAAAACACTGGCTTGTCGCTCATTTTACACTCCCGTGAATTTTGAGGATCTGTCTGTAATAGATAATAAGGGTCAAAGCGTGACTTTCCAAGTCTAGCAGGGAACATCGATTCATTCAGGTTGAATTGCGAAGGCAACGTTCACCTTGGCAGATACTTGTATTTCGCCCGGCTGATAGGTCGCTCCGGGGGCGTCTGACTCCATAACCATTCTCATGGGCTGCTCGGGTCGGTAGGAGGTCTCATGCGTACTCATACGAACGACCGGTCCCAATTGGACATCAGCAGCCTTTGCGAGGGCGGCAGCCCGCTGTTTTGCCTGCTGAACTGCTAACAACAGGGCTTGTTGATAGTTATCCTCATATTTTGAACTCGACAGCTGCGGAGGGCTGACACTGTTGATTCCTGCACTACTGGCCTCACTCATGACCTGGCCTAACAGTGTCAAATCACGAACCGTAACCCTGAGATCTCGAGAAACTTCATAGCCATCCGCGATCGATTTTTGCAGTGATTGATCATAGCGGTAGCGGGGGGAGATTCTGATATTTGTTGCTGCGAGATCTCTATCGTCCATGTTCAAACCTTGAAGTGTTTCCAGTGCGCTAGCAATGACGGCGTCTGCAGCCGCCTGCATTTTAGGCAGCTCACTGCCCCTAACGCTGATGCCCAGAGTGATTGATGCCGTATCGGGCACCAGTGTCAGCGATCCCATACCACTTACTGCAATAAGCTGAGTGTCCTCTGAAGCGTTAGCAAAAGTACTTAGGCAAGCAAATAAAAGGCCAAGTGCAGCCGTGGCACCTGCAAGACGGTAAACGGGTGTCTTCCTAATAGAGCGATTTGTCTTCATAACAGTCTCCGGCTAGGGGCTTATCCCTTGGCGAGTTAGATTAAATGTTTGGGTGCGCGGTGGGCTTGCTAGACTTTGAGCGTTTTTTATGTGGCGAGTTCCTTCCAAGAGGTTGCTCTGGCAGTAAATAATGCCGAGGAATTTTTCGCTATTGCCTCAATCCAGCACCAAGCTTTTGGTCTCAAAGGATACCAATTTTCTGGGTTCATTACGTTTAGGGACATTTTATTGCCCTGTGTTTTGGCAATCGGATTACCGAGTCGTTAAGCTGTCAGCCTTCCCAAGCTGGGAACTAAACCTATGGGTCGTCAAGAGTTAACCAATCATGCAGCAATCGCACTTGCCTTCAGCTAATTTAAAGAAAAACCGCTTATTCCCCTGCTTGTTCATGATGGTAGTTTGTATCTGCCTGCCGGCAATGGCAGACGTAAAAGGGCTATCAGAGACTGGATTGGGCCATGATACGGTTCGCGAGGCCGCAACACTGCGAGATGCGGCTCTGCAAGGGACTCAGGCGTTTCAGTGGGTTGAAAACCTGACCACGGAGGTTGGACCTCGGTTGGCAGGCTCGGATGCTGAGGCAAAGGCACGTGAATGGGCAGTGAATGAACTAGAGAGCTTCGGATTTGATCGTGTTTGGGTAGAGACTTTTCCCTTATCTGGATGGGAGAGGGGGCTTGAGACTGGGTATGTCATCTCGCCATATCCTCAGCCACTGACTTTAACGGCTCTTGGTGGTTCAGTAGCCACACCCGAAAAGGGAGTGGAAGGTGACGTTGCAATCTTCACCAGCTTGCAAGCATTGGAGTCCGTAGCTCCCAATAGCCTCAAGGGGAAGATTGCGTATGTAGGACACGCCATGCGTAGTACACAGGACGGGTCGCACTACGGTTACTTTGGACGTTTGCGGCGCGAGGGCGCGAGTATTGCTGCTAGTAAGGGCGCGAAAGCGCTGCTGATCAGATCTATTGGCACTGATAGTCATCGCATGCCCCACACCGGCTCCATGCGCTACGATCCGGATCAACCTAAAATAGCCGCTGCTGCACTCTCTAATCCCGACGCCGATCAGCTGGAGCGAATTGCGGCTAGGGGAAAAACACCCCGATTAAGGCTGCTGCTAACACCGCGTTTTTTGGGGGAGGTCATGTCAGGTAATGTCATTGCCGACATTCGCGGTGCCGTATCCCCTGAAGAAGTTGTCGTTATTGGCGGTCACCTTGACTCTTGGGACCTTGGAACCGGCGCTATCGATGATGGTGCCGGGGTAGCCATCACGATGGAGGTTGCGCGTCGAATCATTTCCCTTAATAAGCGTCCGCGGCGAACTATCCGTCTTATTTTGTGGGGAGCGGAGGAGGTGGGGCTTTTGGGCGGACAGGCCTATTTAGACTCGCGTCGGGAAGGCCTCAAAAATCATGTCATTGGCACCGAGAGTGATTTTGGCGCAGGTCAAATTTGGCGAGTTACCAGCCGAGTTAGCGACCAAGCTCAGCCAATTGTTGATTTGATTAGCCAGCTAGTCGAACCCCTTGGTATAGCACCGGGACCTACGGGTGTGCCGAGTTCCGGGCCCGATTTGACGCCGATGATAGCGGCCGGAATGCCGGCCTTTCGCTTTGTTCAGGATGGCCGCGATTACTTCGATTTGCATCACACCCCGGATGACACTTTGGATAAGATCTCCCCTGAAAATTTGGACCAAAGCGTAGCCGCTTACCTAGTGTTTACTTGGCTGGCAGCTAATACCGAAATAAATGATTGGGGCTGGGAGTCCGCTGACTAATTGTCTTAAGACATCTGGACAACGGGTATTGAGCAATAATGGCTAGGGAGCTTAAGCAATCACAGTGGGTCTGGGTGGGATAGGTGACGTCCTCGATGTTCGTGATTTCTTGGCTCTATCTGCTCTCAATGGTCTTGGTTTTTTGGTTGGTGGGACAGTCTGAATATATGGCTACGTTAGGTGGAGTTACTTTGGATGGGACGCCGCTAATGTCGCTTTCTGCTGTTACGGCTGTCCCATTATCTAGTGCTTTTTGCTCCTGATTGCCTGGGAGCGGCCAAGCCGGCCTTGTTCATTCAAGCACTCTGTTGGCCTTGCCGTGGCGCAGGGGCTACTTGCTCCAGGGCCGCCCTTGGCAGGTCGCCCGATTTTTACAGCTTTCTGTGCAGCCTCTGCAGGGCATTGACTCTGTGGGGGGGATAGGATTTGCCATTAGCGAGCCTCTTGAGACATGAAGTTAGAGTCGGCACGATGCTTTAAAATCCCAAAGCACCATCACCCGATGTGGGCGAACTAATTGGAACAATGATTTCATTGCGCCGCATGAAGGGTAACGTCCAGGGAGGGTTGTACTGATTTAACGTGGGTTGCCCGTAGGTTTGTATTTTCTGACTTTTTAGAAAATCGGTCAGCAGTGCCCATTGCTCATTAACTCGATTGTCTGTGGCTCGCCCGCTGAATCGGATAACGGCTGCATGATAAGCCCGCTCTTCTCTGAATTTAACTCGAATATCATCAGGCGCTGGCAGTTCATTCATTGCGTATTCTGCAGGGAGCACAAAAGCCATCTCGCCTTCATTTGCCCCTGGCATGGTCCTTTGAACGGGTGCTGTCATCGCAATTTCTTGCTCTGCGGCGTTGCCCCCAAAAATATATCCTGCTAGCACACGAAATCCCGAGTTTTCGCCTGCAGCCATTTCGGTTAAGGCCAATATTCTTGGTTCGTAATGTCTTATCTCTACTGCGGGTTCGTCCCAAGATTGAACAAGACTGTAAGCTGGCTCCTCGATCGCGGTGGCGGTCGTAGGCAACACTCCACTGAGGCCCAGTAAAGTGACCATTGTAGCTTTGAGCAGATCCATAATCGTATGTCACTCCGGCGTAGTAGGTGTATTACGCGCCTGTGCAGGGTTGGATCATTAGTGTAGGAGAGGTCGTTGTGTCGCGAGTTTTCCCTTTACAATAGACGCCTATAGAAATAGGTGGGTTTCAGCGTCATGACAGGACATCATTTAAAATTAATTTTAATGGCCACACTGGTCGGTGTTTTGGTGGCAGCTTGCGAATCTGAAGACCAGACGAAAGAGGATCATATGCAGTCATTATCGAAATCCACTCCGTTAGTGCCACCCATTACTCGAGTCGAAAATGTAGTAGATACGCACTGGGGGGTTCAAGTTAAAGATCCCTATCGATGGCTCGAAAATCAGGAAAGTCAGGAGGTGTTGCATTGGTTTGAGCAGCAGGGTGGCTTCACTGAGCAGGTGTTGAGTGCTTTGCCCATTCGGGGAAAGCTGCTGGAACGACTTATCGAGCTCGATCAGGGAGCACCCTATAGCACCTACGGGGTTCGGCAATTGAAAAATGGGGATCTGTTCTTCCTGCGTCGCAATGCAGGGGAAAGTCTCGCCAAGCTCTACCATCAACCAAAAGATTCGGGTGAGGCAAAGCTGCTATTAGATCCGGATACTCTGGCCAATGCCGATGACTCTCACGCTTCGATTGAAGGTTACATGCCCTCTTGGGAGGGGCGGTTTCTAGTCTACGGCGTGGCACAGGGTGGCTCCGAAGAAACGACCTATGGCGTGATTGATTTGACCTCCGGAGCGACGTTGCCCGACACCTTGACTAACATCGAGACTGCATACAACCGCCCTCAGTGGTCGCTAGATGGCCAAGGGTTTTACTATTCCCGCCGCAGAGAATTGCCTGTTGATGCGCCTGACACCGAGATTTACAAGCGTACGGAAGTGCGTTACCACGCTATAGGAGCTGACCCCACAGCAGACGTTGTCGTAGCAGCTTTTGGTGTTTCAGATAGGTTGGCGCTGTTGGAAACCGATTTCCCAAGCATTGTCATCACTCCTGGCTCGGATTATGCCGTGTTGAAAGTGAAACATGGCGACAACAATGAAATTTCAATTTTCAGTGCACCCCTTGAGACAATACGCAGCGGTACTGTGCCATGGGTTCGAATTACGCAGGAGTCTGATTTGGTTACAGACTTTGCGGTCGTTGACGACAGCATTTTTCTCATCACCGCTAAAGATGCGCCGCGTTTTAAATTGGTGAAAACAAGCTTAGCTGCGCCTTCCTTCGCTAGTGCTGAGGAGGTAATCGCTGCCGGTGATTTGGTGCTAGAGAGTATTGCCGCGGCAGCCGATGCTATTTACCTGAGCGCCAAGCAAGATGGCGTCAATAAAGTGCAGCGCTTATCTACTGAGGGCGATGTTACCGCGCTTGAAACACCCCGGGATGGTGCTGCCTATATTTCGTCTGTCTCCCCGCAAGTGCCGGGTGTGCTTGTTTATGAGTCAACCTGGATTCAGGGCGGCGTTCGCTACGCCTACGATCCTGTTGATAATAACTTTAGCGACACTGGGATGGTTCCTCAGGGAAAGTTTGACGATCTTGATGGGTACATTTCTGAAGAGGTTTTGGTGACCTCACATGACGGCGTCAAAGTTCCTGTCTCAATCTTACGTCGAGCGGATCTTGTGTTGGATGGCACTAACCCAACAATTGTTTATGGTTATGGCAGTTATGGCATCAGCCAGGATGTATCGTTTTCTCCCATTCGTTTGGGATGGATTGAACAAGGAGGCATATTTGCAATTGCCCACGTTCGTGGTGGTGGAGAGTACGGACAGGCTTGGCACTATGCCGGCCGGATGCAGAACAAACCCAATACGTGGAAAGATCTGATCGCTACGGCTGAGTATTTAATTGATAAGGGTTACACCGCAGCAAACCATATGGCACCCATGGGTGGCAGTGCCGGGGGGATTTTGGCGGGTAGGT
>JAQWYY010000066.1 GCA_029253705.1 Luminiphilus sp.
CCAATTGCTACCTAATCTGCAGATTGTCGTAGACTAAGGTGGGCCTTGAGCCGGCGCATTGCCGCTAACGTCATGCACTAACACGGGGAATTTATGGATTTTGGAGGCATCACGTTTACCTTCGCCGCTATATTTTTGGGGGCGGCAGTGTTTGCCTCCATTGCACTGTATACCCGGCAACCCATAATTATCGCGTACATCATCTTGGGTGCGGCTTTGGGCCCTTTCGGCACCGGACTGGTGAGCAATACGGCTTTAGTCAGCGATGCGGGGCACGTTGGTGTTATTTTCCTGCTATTTTTGCTCGGCCTCGACATGCAGCCCAAAGCCCTGCTGAACAGCATGAAAAGCTCAAGCTGGGTCGCCCTGGCCAGTTCTGGAATCTATATCGCCATAGGGTACACAATTACTCGGAGTTTTGGCTTCGCCCATAATGATGCTCTACTTGTGGGTGCTGCCCTCATGTTTTCTTCCACCATTATTGGCATCAAGCTGCTGCCCACGACCGTGTTACACCATAAACACCTTGGCGAAGTTTTGGTCGCATTGTTGCTGTTTCAGGATCTGATCGCCATTGTCGTATTGGTGTGGTTACAGAGCAGCGATACCGGAACCTCTGTAATTTGGTCGGTGGCTCGCCCCCTGATTATGCTGCCCATACTGGCTATGGGCTGCTGGGCTGCCGTTCGATTTATCCTCATTCCACTGATTGCTCGATTTGATCGGTATCATGAGTATATTTTTCTGCTTTCGGTGGGTTGGTGCCTTGGCATTGCCGAGCTGGCAGCATTGATGGGGCTAAGCGCAGAGGTCGGCGCCTTTATCGCTGGCGTGGCCGTCGCAACGAGCCCCATCGCTCAATACATTGCGGTAAGCCTGAAACCTTTACGCGACTTCTTCCTCGTCATCTTCTTCTTTTCCGTGGGCGCACAATTTGACGTTTCCGCTCTTCCCAGCGTCGCTGCAGCTGCGGTGGTTCTAGCACTCAGCTTTTTGTGCTTAAAACCCGTGGTTTACCAAATGCTGCTACGGGGCGTGAGTGAATCGCCAAAGCTCGCGTGGAATCTTGGGTTCCGGTTGGGTCAATGTAGTGAATTCGCCTTACTCATTGCCGTGGTGGCCCTTGAGTCCGGTCGCCTGAGTCCTACTGCCCATACACTGATTCAGGCGACGACAATCCTCACACTGCTGATCTCGAGTTACGTCGTCGTCACCCGATTTCCGACCCCTATCGCCAGTAACGATGCACTGCGAAGAGATTAAGCGTTACCGTTGAGACGGACCGCGCTTCAGGCAGCATTAGCCCCAGACTTGTCGATACAAAGGTAGCTGGCCAGAGGCCCTCCTCACTGAGGGCCTTAATCAGGTCAAACGCGGCGCCACGCTACAGGTCGTAACCGCGCTCGTCGTGGAGTACCAAATCCAGCCCGATGGTCTCTTCATCACTATCAACCCGGAGACCCACAAGGGCATCTACCACCTTGAAAAGAACCCAGCTCACGACCAGAGTATATAAAAACGTTGCGCCGACACCGGTCGCCTGAACGGCAAGCTGACCGCCGATACTGTCAATACCATCGGAGAAACCGTTGCCGCTAAAGATGCCGAGATTCGGTGAGCAAAAAATACCTGCCAGCAGTGTTCCCAAAATACCCCCGACACCGTGAACGGGGAAAACGTCGAGGCTGTCATCAATTTTTAAGCGATTTTTCAGGGTGATCGTCGCGAAGTAGCAAACGACACCTGCGGTGAGCCCAATTACCACCGCGGCTGCGGGACCCACTGAACCCGATGCCGGAGTAATCGTCCCCAAACCCGCAACCATGCCCGTAACAATACCGAGAACCGAGGGCTTACCATGACGCAGCCACTCCATGGCCATCCACGCCAAGGAGCCGCAAGCCGCGGACAGGTGCGTCACCAACATTGCCATAGCCGCACTTTGATCAGCCGCCACTGCCGAGCCGGCATTAAAACCAAACCAACCCACCCACAACATACCCGCACCGGTTACAGTCATGGTGAGGTTGTGGGGCGGCATAGCGACTGACCCAAAGCCTCGACGAGGCCCCATCATGATGGCGGCTACCAAAGCAGCTACGCCTGCCGTAATGTGCACAACTGTGCCACCGGCAAAATCCTGAAGACCCATGGCCCCTAGCCAACCGCCACCCCAGACCCAGTGACATATGGGCGCATACACGAGCAGTAACCAAGCCGTACTGAATAACAGCAAAGCGGAAAATCGAATGCGCTCGGCGAAACCGCCAATAATGAGCGCCGGCGTAATAATAGCGAAGGTCATCTGAAACATGACAAACAAAGATTCAGGAATCGAACCGTTGACGCCGTCAAACTCAATGCCCATCAGCATGAAATTACCCAGGTCGCCGATCCAAGCGCCCTGCT
>JAQWYY010000167.1 GCA_029253705.1 Luminiphilus sp.
TCGTAACTGTTACTGTCGGCTACGGTCGAGCGGTAAAAGGCCGTTTCGAAGTGCTTGAGCGTGTGCTCAGAGCCCAAAAAGTGTTTTCCAGGGCCGCCTTCTTCAAAGGCACTCATTGCCTGCGCATCTTCAGAGAGGTCTACACCGTTGAGCAGTACGCCAATCATACTGGCCTGGTCGCAATCCATAATAAATTTTTCATAGCCCATCGCCAGACCGCCTTCGAGCCAGCCCGCGGTATGCAGCATAAAGTTCACGCCGGCCAAGGCGGCAGTCTGTAGTGTATTCGCAGACTCATAAGCGGCTTGCGCATCGGGTAGTTTAGAAGCACATAAACCGCCACCACTTCTAAAGGGTACTCCCAAACGCCTGGCGAGTGCCGCAGCGGCATAAATAACCATACTTGGCTCAGGAGTACCGAAAGTCGGTGCGCCTGTTGCCATAGAGACCGCGGCGGCAAAAGTTCCAAAAACCACAGGTGCCCCGGGCCTGATTAGTTGGGTCAGAGTAATGCCTGCTAGAGCCTCGGCTAAAATTTGCGTGACGGTTCCTGTCACAGTTACAGGCGACATCGCACCGGCCAAGATAAAGGGGGAGACAACGGTGGCTTGATTATTGCGGGCGTAGACTTTTAATGACCCCAGCATGGTGCCGTCAAAGACCATGGGGGAGTTGACGTTGATCAGGCTGGTTAGCACGCAGTTTTGATCAACAAACTCATCACCAAAGACGAGTTTTGCCATGTCTACAGAGTCTTGAGCCCGGCTATCCAGCGTGACTGAGCCCATGAGGGGTTTATCGCTGTATTTGAAGTGGCTGTAGACCATGTCGTAGTGACGCTTGTTAACCGGCAGGTCAACGGGTTCACAGACCGTGCCACCTGAGTGGTGCAAGCCAGGCGCCATGTACGCTAACTTGACGAAGTTACGGAAGTCCTCAATGGTGGCGTAGCGGCGCCCTTTGTCCAAATCGTGAACAAAAGGAGGGCCATAAGCAGGCACCAAGACGGTGTTTTTCCCACCAATGGTGACGCTGCGTGCGGGATTGCGCGCGTGTTGGGTGTAGCTCGCTGGGGCGCTAGCCTGAATAATCGATCGGCAAAGGCCCGGTGCAAAGCGCACACGAGTACCGTCGACCTCTGCCCCGGCATGTTTGAACAGTTCCAGAACTTCAGGGTCATCGAGGAAATCGATGCCAATTTCAGCCAACAGCCGATCGGCATTGTGCTCTATGAGTTCAAGGGCCTCGGTAGAGAGCATTTCAAAATAGGGAATCTTACGCTCGATAAAGGGGGCTGTTGCCGCGACCGTATTGCGCGCTTCGCGTCGTCCTGCGCGTCCGCCACCTTTTCGTCTGGCTCCTCGTTCACTCATTTTGACAATCACCCCATCAGACTTTCGTTGTGCTATTTCGCCGGGCTTTAAGTGTGGCTTACACGCTGGCAACGCGTGTTCGCCTGTCCTCGACAAGAGCCCCCTGTTGAGTCACCAATAGGAGCTGCTGACATGCCCTGCGCTGTCCTTTAAAAACGAACGATGAACGCCGCTAATGTCGCCCCAATGGCCTTTTGAGACTTGATCTAGACCGACATAGACGGTACCAAAAACGACCTGCTGAGTAGAAAAAATATCGCCTTTTTTTCGTTCCAAAAACGTCGGATTGGCCGTCTTTCTAGGTGTGCAAAGAAATGTGGAATAACCGGCGGTATTTTTATCACTAAAACATCATTGGAAATCGCACTTTACGGGTAGATTGGCTCTCTAAGGATCAGCAAATTGACCTTTCGCAGCGGGCAAAGGTGCGGCAACACGCTAGTGCTTTGGCTTAAATAGGTCAGGTTACTGCCCCTGAATTTTACTCACCATGGCGACAGGTTCGCCTTTGGTGACCGGCGGTGTGCTAATGACGTAATTGATCACACCAGAAAAGGGCGCACGTATCTTGGTGATTTCGTTGCCAAAGAAATCTACAAAGACCCCCAGAAGAGCACCTTTTGTGACCGTATAGCCCTCTTTAGTAGCGGGCTTAAAAATTCCGGAAGCCGGGCTCTTCACCACCTGATAGTCGGTGAGCCAAGTGATACCGAGATTGGGAACCTCGACACCGGGCACCATGCGCAAGTGGCGCAGCACGTTCCAGATGCCAGACTTCGCAAGCTCAGCCCAGTGCGGATCGTTGGAGCCAGACTGACCTGTCTCTGTCGTGATAGCAGGTATCCCCCTCACCAACGCAGTTTGATCGGAAAATAGCGACGGGCCTGAGGCATGCTGCGGACCTGTGTCGATCACAATATGATCGAGCCCAAATGCAACAGCCATGCCTTTAATTTTTTGGTCAAACACCGTATCACCCGTAACTGGCATGTAGACGGACGGTCGTAACGCTTCATTACCGTCACCACTGTGCAGATCAATA
>JAQWYY010000135.1 GCA_029253705.1 Luminiphilus sp.
GTATCAGGCGTTTGGTATGGACCCCACCGCGTTCGACTATCAGGTATTTGATATAACGAGCGAAATTTCTCAACAAGTATTCCCTATGACGTTGAACACCGACGATCTTAGGTTTCGACGTGGTATGGAGCGCCTGCTATTCCTCAGTGAAAAAGCCGAGGGCTTGCGGGCCAAAGGCGGTCTTATTAACAAGTGTCTCAGATTGGGTGTTCTGGCCCAGTCAGGCCTCACCTTTGCGCGGCTGTACTGTTTGCCAACGAAGCCAAACACGCTCCCCGACCAAGTTTGTATGACTCCCGCCTGGTAGGCAGAGTATTGCTATCGAACGCATTATCATCGCTCATATCGGTGCAGCGGCCTTGCCTTGGATGATGGTGTGTTCAGCAAGGGCGCTAAAATCGCTGCAAAGCGAAACTGATTGTCGGTAGCTAGAGACCCGAGGCGCTATGCCTCTGGTCTCACATCTTTCATAGGCAGATACTCTTTATAGGTATTCTTGCGGGCCCACTTGTTAGGTTTGTGAGTGATCAGACCTCGTTTCTTCAGGAATTGGAGGAATTAATTTTGCACATCCACAGCGGCTTCGACTAGGTACGTACATCGTGACGGTGGCATTGCTTATCCGCCAATTTTGCCGAGCTGGCACGGTCCCTGTTTCTGATTAGGTTTGGCTCTCAAGGATTAACCCATTGCCTTGAGAACATTTTTCCCCACTCGATGTAGATGCATGTGTAAAGGCCTTGCGCTCCTTGTGCTTCGTCGCTCAATTGCCGTATACAGGTGTCGAAGCAGCGTAAACGAGTGTCACTGATACCGGTTAGTTAGCCTAGGACGCCAAGAAAGGAAGCAGGGTGTTCGTAGTTTTATCCGCAGCCGCCAATTCCCGCACAACCAAATGTGTGCCCAGTACCCTGAGTACTGGCACCGTCGAGATTAACGGATTATAGTTAACCTGTTACCTAATTTTGGTAGTTACTGGGGGCGTAAAATTGACAATAAGAGCTTATCAAAAGGCGAGAAGATAAAATTGACCTGATGGTAGGCGGCCCCTCTACAGCAAACGTAGACAGTGCAGGGCCTCTTAAGCAGGGCGGTGTCGGCTCAGGGGCCAAAAGCCGCAGCCGCCGAGTGGCGTCTGCATCAGGCCACCACGACAACAGCGATCAGTTCGGTGACCTTACCGGCCCGTCAGGTAAAAAAGCAGCCAGCCGAATCTTGACGTTTTTCAATACCGAGTAGCGCAGATAGCGGAGAGTAGTGTCCTATGCAGTACCACCGGAATGGCTTTAACCCCGGCAATTACCAAATCCCCGACGAGGTTCGAAAGCCCTATCCCAATCCTCCGATAACTGATCTGCCCACCGAGGTCGATGTCCTTATCGTGGGTTGTGGTCCTGCAGGGCTAACCATGGCACGGCAGATGGCCGAGTTCAGCGATATTTCCACCTGCATCGTTGATTTCGAGCCCGGGCCGCTGTTGTTTGGGCGCGCCGATGGCATCTCCTGTCGGACCATAGAAATCATGGAGGCGTTCAATAGTAGCGAAATGGTGGTGAAAGAAACTTATCAGCTGCGCCAGAACAGTTTTTGGGAGCCCGACAGCGATAATTCAGAGAACATCAAGCGCAGCCACAAGATCTTCGATGCCCGAATCGGTCTGTCAGAATTCACCCATGGCATTGTCAATCAGGCACGACTGCACGAACTGTTGCTTGAGGGCATGCAGCATTCGGTCACCGGGCTTGAGCCCCATTATTGCCGAAAATTGGTGAAGCTTGACGTTGATTCCAATCTCACTCAGGACCTTGATGCCTATCCCATCACTGCCACCTTTGAGCGCAGCGACACTCAGCAGAAGGGTAAGCAAGAAGTCATAAAGGCACGCTACGTGGTGGGTACCGACGGGGCTAGGAGCGTCGTGCGCCGGAACCTTGGTATCGAGCTCAAGGGTGACTCAGCGAACAAAGCCTGGGGCGTCATGGACGTGCTGGTCGTGACCGATTTCCCGGATATCCGGGTTAAAAGTTTCATCCAGTCGAAAGACCACGGTGCGGTGATGCTCATTCCCCGTGAAGGCGGCTACCTCGTCAGAATGTATGTGGAACTCGATCTTCTGGAGCGGGGCGAGCGCGCGTCCAGCGTTAAGCTCACTGAGAAAGATCTCATTGCCAAGATGCAGCAGATCTACCACCCGTATACCGTTGACGTCAAAGAGGTTGCCTGGTGGTCGATCTATGAAGTGGGGCAGCGGGTGGCTGAGCACTTCGACGACCGACCACTTGATGCTCCGGAAAACCAGATTCCCCGAGCTTTTCTTGCTGGCGACGCCTGTCATACTCACAGCCCCAAGGGCGGCTGGGGTTTGAATACCTCTCTTCCAGATACCTTTAATCTAGGCTGGAAGTTGGCGGCAGTACTGCAGGGTAAGAGTCATCCCAAGCTGTTGCAAACCTATGCGCCTGAACGACGCAAAGTCGCCGAGCAGCTCATCGATGCCGACCGGCAACTATCTAGATTGGTCGCCACCCAGCCATCAGCGAAACAACTCTCGGGGGATCAACGTAAGACCGATACCACCGATATCGAGGCATTCATGGCTCGGCAAAACGGCTTCATCGCCGGAACCGCCATCGGCTATTACCCGTCGTACATCTGCACAGGCCAAGAAAATCAGGAACTGGCGGCCGGCTTCAATATTGGCCAGCGGTTCCACTCTGCCATTGCCCTCCGTGTAGCCGATGGCCGTCAGCAACATTTGGGGCATCTGGTTAAGGCGGACGGCCGTT
>JAQWYY010000143.1 GCA_029253705.1 Luminiphilus sp.
GAGGTGTATTACGCACTCGACGACGCTGAGCGCAACGGCATACTCGAGCGTTTGGCGGCAGAAAATAAGCGTGCCAAACCCAACGTCCAGCGTTTTAAGGGGTTGGGAGAGATGAATCCTGGGCAGCTCCGTGAGACGACAATGGATCCTGATACTCGACGTTTGGTGCAATTAGTTCTCGATGCCGATGCCGATACCCACGGTACTTTTGATATGTTGCTGGCCAAAAAGCGTGCCGGTGATAGAAAGGTTTGGCTGGAGTCGAAGGGCGACTTGGCCGATATCGCGGTTTAAATCATCATTGCTCAATACCCGGCCCTCGAGGAGACACCTATGCCAGCTTGGATTCGATTACTCACCTGCGCCTCGCTATTACTGATCACCCAAGTAACCCTTGCAGATTGGCGGCTTACGTCAGCGTCTAAGGTGGGTTACGTGTCGATTAAAAATAATTCGATTGCTGAGCAAAATTATTTTTCAGGTGTTTCAGGCAGCCTCAGCAAAAAGGGGCAATTGAAAATTAGTATTGACCTAAGCACGGTCGAAACTCAGGTTGAAATCCGTAATCAGCGTATGCGCGATCTTTTTTTCGAGGTCACGCAATACCCCATGGCTGTGGTCACTGCAGAGCTCGATATGCAGGAGCTCGCTCAGGTTGAATCGGGGGCACCCTTGGAAATTGTTAAGCCTTTTTCGCTGTCACTGCACGGTGTGGAGGCCACTGCTGAGGCGCATTTGCGCATTGTGTCAGTGGCAGGGCGCGCCTGGGTTAGCACCGTGCGGCCTATTTTAATATCGGCCGCTGATTTTGGCTTGGAGGGGGGCGTGGCAGCATTGCAAAAAATTGCGGGCCTTGAGGCAATAGCTGCGGCCGTTCCTGTCAGCGTCGATCTGAGATTCGTTAAAAAGTGAGTCGATCAACGCACCCCTGCGCTCTGCAGCACGCCCCGCAGTTGCCCCTGATATCGCCCCTGTTTGGCTACGTCACCAACTTCTCCCGCGTAGCTAACGAGGGCTGACAGTACCTCGGGGTTTCCTGGCTGTTCTAGATTAAGTTGTTCCAGTACGGTGAAAGCCTGTTCGGGCTGTCCAGTATCATGAAGCGCAATGGCATAGACATAACGGTGACGTGAGCCTCCGGACTCCAGCTCAGCGGCTTTGGCCAATTTGGCGATGGCGGCGGCGCTGTTCCCCTCGCGAAACTCTAAAAGACCTAACGAATGATACAGCGCACCCGGTGCGTGAGATATTGCAATACCTTGCTTTAGAAGTGCCCGCGCCTCATCTTCGCGCCCCTGAGCCCGCAGCACATCGGCCAAATTGACCCGGGCCGGATCAAGCTGTGGGTTGATCCGCAGGGCTTCCTGCAGCGATGCCTCTGCGCGGCCAATGTCACCTCGAGCGAGCCAATAATTAGCAAGCTGAAGTTGGGAGGAGGGCATATCGGCATGTTGGGTCAAAACGCTTTCATATTCGTCAAAGAGTGTGAGCAGAGGTGGTAAATCTTGAGGTCTTAATTCCTGCAGGGGTGTGGCGGCAAGTTGTTCTGCGACAGCCATACGAACGCCTTGAACTGGGTCAGTAATAAGTGTGCGCAACATGAGGTAGCGCTGTGTTGTTGGCAGGGGTGCGCTGGCTCGCACAGCGCTACTGCGCAGCAGGGTATTTTTTGAGGCTAATAGCATGCCGGCAGTCTGAGATAAATCAGGTGGTGCCAAGCCGCCGTACTGCACAAGCGCAGAAGCGCGCAATATTGGAGTGGCTGATGTGTCATCAATAATCTGTTTTAACCCCGGCATACTGCGAATATTCTGAGCATGGGCGCTGCGCAAAGCCATCGCTGGGTGACGCCGCGGGCTATCAAATTTAATGCCCCAATCACGAAGGCTATCGAGAGCCCAGGAGTTCGATTGGTCCGTGTGGCATTGGGTACAGGCATTAGGGCTACCGGTCATTAGTGACAGGTCGGGTCGGGGAATGCGCATGCTGTGATCCCGGCGTGAATCGACACCCATATAAAGTTGCGAGGGCATATGGCATTCAACGCATTGGGCACCGGTGCTATTCGCAGCGTGTCGGTGGTGCTGGGGCGTGTCATAGGTGGCGGGCATATGGCACTGAGCGCATAGTCCGTTACCTTCAACAATGGGAGTGTTGCTGTGGGGGTTGTGGCAATTGCTGCAAACCACTCCCGCTTGATGCATTTTGCTTTGTACAAAAGAGCCGTAGACGTAAACCTCATCGCGAATTTGACCATCAGGCCAATAGAGGGGCTCCTCAATGAGAGAAAGTCGGTGGGTGTCGAGCAGGTCGGCGCCGTAGTGGTAGTCCCCTAAGGTACTGCGGCGCGCGTGGCAGCGGGCGCAGTTGTCAATTTGTATGTTGTCAGTGAGTGGGCTGCTGCGGTGGGCAATACTGGCGTTCTCTGCCCAAGCCCACTGGCCCTTGGCTGCGAGGGACATTTCAAAGCCGCCGTGGGGTGCCTGCGCTGTGTTTTTTTCTTTTGCTAATGCAACGTGCTGAGCTCCGGGTCCATGGCAGCCTTCACAGCCGACATTATCGGCGTCCCAAGTCGTGGCAAAACTGTCCTCTGTGGGGTTGTACTCCTTTTTTACGTTGGTGCTATGGCACTCGGCACAACGCGTATTCCAGTTCTGGTAGGGCCCCGTCCAATGTAAGGGGTCCCCGGCTTTAATCAAGTCATCGGGATAGAGGTGGTACCACCGTTGTCCACCTTCAGATTCTGCGCGGGCATCCCAGGCAATGGTTAAGGCCTGCAGTTTGCCGTCACCGATGGGTAGCAAATACTGTTGCAAAGGAAACACGCCAAAGACCCAGGCAACGCGAAAGTCCTCAAGTTCTCCGGCAGCGTTGTCCGTGCGCACGTAAAAGGCATTATCTTTGCGAAAAAAGGTAGAAGTTGTGCCCGCATAAGTGAACGTGGCGTCATCGAAGTTTCCTAGCACCGATTTTTCGGTAACCGCCTGCATGGCCAGGTCATGGTGCGAGCCCTGCCAATCGGCGAAAGACTGCTCGTGACAACCCGAACAGGTCGCTGTACCTACGTAGTCAGTGCTGGCCAGAGACAGCGCCGAGCACAGAATTGCACCTAAGACGACGGCAATGGACAGTAAGCTTTGGCTGATCGTGCGGAGCATTTGAGCCTCATTTAAGGTGTTAGGTTTGGCAGCGCTATTACCGGGAGACGCCCACTGGGTATGGAGTTTGGCGCGCTGCTGCCGCCTTGCGTCGTGTCCTGATAATGGCATGACAAGAGCCTTAAGTTTAGCGGAGCTCGGAGCAAGGGTATGTAGCTTAAATCAGTTCCTTTTGGTGCGGCGCTCAAATTGCGTCATGGCAAAGCTTAACTTAGACGTTATTGTTTTGCGCCTAACCCGCTGCCAGGCGCCTTAGTGAGTGGTGGGCAACATGGATGGGAAGCACAAGTCGTTGTGGTTCCCTTCAGAGGCCGCCAAGATGACAATTGCAATGTTGGTCCAATGCGTCGCTCTTATTAGAGCAACTTCGCAACACACTGAACGCTTCATAAGCTTTGATCCATACCTTGGTGCGGTGGCATTTTCTTCGACTGCCGTCTCGAATTACGAGTTCGGGTACACTACTCGCTAAAGGAAAAATCGGCACGGCGGCTTGCGCAGCCATCGCCAAGGAATTTAGGTGTTATGAAAATTGGAATTCTAAAAACCGATAC
>JAQWYY010000172.1 GCA_029253705.1 Luminiphilus sp.
GGCACGCTTATTCGAACGATTGAGAGTAGTCACTTTGATCCAAGGGCAGTGCCTTGGGCGCGTCGTGTCACCACACAGAATGCTCTCACCGCGGACATGGCCCCGACGCAGATAGCCGAGGGTTTGTCCCCAGAGTGGATGCCTAGCCCCGGAGAGGGTAAGCGGACCTCATTGACATTAAAAGCAGGCACTGAACTTTTGCTGCCAGGTACCCGAGATTTTGAAATTAGCGCTGCGGGTTTATTGCCGACAGGATTTGATCCGGGCACGCTTTACGGCTCGCGCAACCACCCCCGTGCTTTGCAAATGACGGTATTTGCCGCATCCGACGCCCTAGCCGATCTGGGTATTGATTGGACCGAGGTTGAGGCGCGAGTACCGGCCGATGCGATAAGTGTCTACGTGAGCAGTTCAATGGGACAGCTGGATGAGGGCGGTACCGGTGGGATGCTCAGGGGTAGGGCGTTGGGTAAGCGCGTGACCTCAAAGCAGTGTCCCTTAGGATTTGCTGAGATGCCCGGCGATTTTATTAACGCCTACGTGCTTGGCTCTATGGGTTCGACGGGCCCAGCCTTGGGAGCCTGTGCCACGTTCCTCTACAACCTGAGGCTAGCCGTACAGGATATTCGCAGTGGTAAAGCGCGGGTTGCTATTGTTGGGGCAGCAGAGGCTCCGGTTGTTGCAGAGGTTATGGAGGGCTACGCCGCGATGGGCGCTCTGGCGTCTGATAAGGCGTTGCGGGTCCTTGATGGATTGCCCGACGACGTTCGGCCTGATGCCCGGAGAGCGTGTCGCCCTTTTGGAGAGAATTGTGGTTTTACCATGTCAGAGTCGGCGCAAATTATGGTGCTGTTTGATGATGACCTCGCGCTGGAATTGGGGGCGCCCACTCTGGCAGCTGTCCCCGATGTCTACGTGAGCGCCGATGGGCCTAAAAAGTCCATCAGCGGCCCTGGTGTTGGCAATTATGTGACGTTTGCAAAGTCTGCGGCATTGCTGAAAAGTTTGTTGGGGGACCGTCGCTTCGCATCGGCGGGAGTGGTGCAGGCTCACGGTACCAGCACACCACAAAATCGCGTAACTGAGTCTCAAATTATGAGTGAGGTGGCGGTTGCACTGGGTGTCGAGCAATGGACAGTTGGAGCGATCAAGAGCTTTATTGGTCATTCCCTAGGTGCCGCTGCAGGGGATCAACTGTCAGCGATGTTGGGAGTATGGGAAACGGGATTGATGCCCGGTATTACAACGCTTGATAGCGTCGCGGCTGATGTCGCCACAGACCGGCTGGCATTCCCCTTGTCCACCCAGAGTATCGAGTCTCCCGACTACGCCCTGATCAACAGTAAGGGGTTTGGTGGCAATAACGCGACAGCGGCCGTGCTTGGGCCAAGCGTTACCCGGGAGTTACTGGCCAAACATCACGGCGACAGAAAACTGGCGGTTTGGGAAAGGGCCCATGAAAACGTGCAGACACAGCGTAAAAACGTGGAGTCCGCGCGACTGCAAGGTGAGTGGATGCCTCAGTATCGGTTTAACGATGGCGTATTGGCGGCGGGTGACGTCACGATCGACTCAGACAAAATAACGCTGGGTGACCGCCGAATAGATCTCAGTATCACTGCGCCAGAGAACTGGCGTCTGTAAATTGGTGCTCTGACGCTGTTATTCTGTGGCTCCCGGTATTAAGGCTGTTTTAGGCATGTCAGTTCTCTCTGCTTTGCAACAACGTAACTCACACAGCAAGCTCATTGCCCCAGGACCTGATGCAGAGCAACTGCAGGCAATTGTAACTGCCGGGCTGCGTGCTCCTGACCATGGGCGTCTTCGTCCTTGGCATTTCGTGGCCATTCAAGGTGAGCGCCGGGAGGCCCTCGGCGACCTGTTTGTCAAGGCTTTAACGTTAACCCGCCCTACAGCGACCGACGCGGAATTATCCAAAGCCCGTGCCGCACCGCTGCGCGCGCCACTGATTATTGCAGGACTTGTGAAACCCGTAGCGCATCCAAAGGTGCCCAGGGTTGAGCAGGTGGCCGCTGTAGCCTGCGCCTTGCACGGCATGTCGTTGGCTGCGGAAGCTCAGGGCTTTGGCGCTATGTGGCGAACTGGATGGTATGCCCAAGATGCGGTTGTAATCGATGGTTTGGGTGGCAAACCTAGTGATGAGGTGATCGGATTTTTGTATCTCGGCACCCGAAAGGGTGAGGCAAAACCATTAGCAGAACCTGAGTTGGCTACCTACCTAAGCATATATTGACAGTGTCTGTGTCATAAATTTAGGCTTGCCATCAGCTGAGGGTGGCGCGTAATCTGCTCGCCGTCTTGTCCAGCTTGAAATTTTGCATTTACGGGAGACCCGACGTGGCAAATTGTCCTGATACAGAAACCTTAGCTTTACACCTTGAGGACCACATCCTCGATATCAGATTGAACCGGCCAGAGAGTGCTAATGCGGTAAACCTACCAATGTGGCGTGAGCTTCAAGAGGCCTTTGAGTGGGCTGACCGGACGGCTGAGGTCAGGGTGGTTATATTGAGCGGTGAGGGTAAGCATTTTTGCGCAGGGATCGATTTGTCGATGTTCGCCGGCATTACAACCGAGCATGAAGACCCCTCTCGGGCCAATGAGCAGTTCGTAGACCACATTCAGGGACTGCAGCGAAACTTACAGTCTTTGCGAATTTGTAAGAAACCTGTCCTTGCGGCCACTCACGGGGCTTCTATTGGCGCTGCTATTGACATGATCTGTTATGCCGATATGCGTTACTGTGCAGCTGGGACAACTTTTTGCGTCAAAGAAATCGATATTGGCATAGTGGCCGACGTCGGTACGCTTCAGAACTTACCCGGTTTAATGCCCGATGGTTTGGTCAGGGAGTTGGCACTTACAGGGCGTAATATGGGTGCTGAAGAAGCTAAAGAGAGTGGCTTTGTTACCCGAGTTTATCCTGATCGTGACGCGCTAATGGCTGGCGTGCGAGAAATTGCTGCGCAGCTCGCAGAAAAAACACCGTTGGCGATACGTGGTACCAAGCGGGTTCTCAACTATGCGCGCGACCATACTGTAGAGGATGGTCTTGAATACGTGGCGATGTGGAATGCAGCCATGATGAGCAAAATCGACGTTGAAGAGGCCATGACAGCCAAATTGGAAAAGCGCCTCCCTAAATTTTTGGACTGAAACAGGCTTATGGCCAAATTTTTTACCAAACACTTGTTGCCGGGCCCGGTTTGGCTGCATTTTTTGTTGTTGGGTGCGGCTTTATATGCTGCATTGGCAGCACTTTACCCTGAGCCTAAACCTGTTTTAGGGCCTCCCAACCCTACCAGGTTAGAGGTGATGTCCGACAGTTACGCCAAGATGGTGGGGGGGCTTCCCACGGAGGCCGACATCGAGCGTTTTATTGATCTTGAGCTTCGTGATGAGTTGTTATTTCTCGAAGCATTAGATCGACAACTGCATTTGCTTGATCCCGTCATCGACCAGCGCATTCTCCGAAACATGCGATTTCTTAGCCCAGATAGCGCGCTAGATGACACTGTATTGGTTGAGCAAGGGCGTGAGTTAAACATGCATCTGACTGATGAGGTGATACGAAGGCGTTTATTACAGGTGATGACTCAGCTCATTATTGCCGGTGCTGGACTCGCTGAACCTTCGGAAAGCGCCATGAAAGCTGCTTTTGAAGCTAGGAAAAATGCCTTTCGTGAACCCGCCAGAGTGGGTTTCAGCCATGTGTTTTTAGGCGAGGTGTCTCCAGAGGAGGCGGCGATTGTCTTCCGGCAGATCAAGGCAGAGGCCTTGCCTCCCTCAGAGGCTATTTTATTGGGTAAAGCTTTTTTGTCAGGATTTCACTTTGCGAGTTCGACCTGGCAGGAAGTGAATTCACGCTTAGGGCGGGAGTTTACGACGGCGCTTCAAGAAAGTCTCCCCGGCCAAGCGGTGAAAAGCTGGCTTGGGCCCGTGACTTCAGTTTATGGGCAGCATCTTGTATATGTAGAGACCTTTACACCTGAACGCGATCAGCGTTTTGATGAAGTTGCCGATAAGCTGCGCTGGGATTTAAAGACCGAGGCAGAGGAGCAAGCGGTAGACAGCACGGTGGCCGAG
>JAQWYY010000063.1 GCA_029253705.1 Luminiphilus sp.
GAGCAAACGCTACCGGAGATCACCAATCTCCCTGTTGGCGAGGCGTTCGACTATTTCGAACAATTGGCGTTGCCGGGGCGCGCCGGCGAAATCGCCGATAAAATTCTCAAAGAATTACGAGCCCGCTACCGCTTCTTGGTCGATGTTGGGCTCAACTACCTCACCTTAAACCGCAGTGCCGAAACACTGTCGGGAGGCGAAGCACAGCGAATTCGTCTTGCCTCTCAAATTGGCGCAGGTTTAGTGGGTGTTATGTACATCCTCGATGAACCGTCTATTGGCTTACATCAGCGCGATAATGAGCGTTTACTGGCAACCCTAACCCACCTCAGGGACTTAGGAAACACGGTACTGGTCGTTGAGCACGACGAAGATGCTATTAGAACTGCGGACCACATCATCGACATCGGTCCCGGAGCGGGAGTTCATGGCGGCCATATTGTTGCCGAGGGCACTATCGCAGACGTTATGAAAGTTGAGGACTCGTTAACCGGTGCTTATATGTCTGGTAGACGCGAAATTGCGATCCCCGCAACCCGCAGACCCATCGACACTGATCGCATGCTGACTATTAAAGGTGCCCGCGGAAATAACCTCCAGGCCGTCACCTTGGAGCTGCCGATTGGGCTTTTGACGTGCATTACTGGCGTGTCTGGTTCAGGAAAGTCGACTTTGATCAATGGCACCCTTTACCCTCTGGCGGCTACGGCGCTTAATGGCGCGACTACGCTCAAGGCAGCTCCCCACGATGCCGTCACAGGGTTACAGCATTTCGATAAATGTATCGACATCGACCAGTCACCCATTGGTCGGACGCCGCGATCCAATCCAGCGACCTATACCGGTATCTTCACGCCTATCAGGGAACTGTTTGCAGGCACGCAAGAGTCTCGATCTCGCGGCTACAAGCCCGGGCGCTTCAGTTTTAATGTGCGCGGCGGACGCTGTGAAGCCTGTCAAGGTGACGGCGTGACTAAAGTCGAAATGCACTTTCTGCCCGACATTTTTGTCCCCTGCGATGTCTGTAAGGGTAAGCGCTACAATCGGGAAACCTTAGAAATTCGTTACAAGGGAAAAAGTATTTCGGAAGTTCTGGAAATGACGGTAGAGGATGCCGTCGTTTTCTTCGAAGCGGTGCCCGCAATTTATCGGAAGCTGCAAACCCTCGTGGATGTCGGGTTGTCTTACGTTCGTTTGGGTCAGGCCGCGACAACCCTATCAGGTGGGGAGGCACAGCGCGTAAAGCTCGCCAAAGAGTTGTCGAAACGGGATACCGGAAACACTCTCTACATTCTCGATGAGCCTACAACGGGACTCCATTTTGAAGATATTCGCCAACTGCTGGAGGTCCTCCATCGTCTGCGGGACGGTGGCAATACGGTGGCAATCATCGAACACAATCTTGATGTGATCAAAACAGCTGACTGGGTCATTGATCTGGGGCCCGAGGGTGGCTCTGGAGGTGGGCAGATCATAGCCACCGGACGCCCGGAGACGGTTGCCACTACTCCCGGCTCTCACACCGGCGAGTTTCTTAAGCCCCTTCTGGGTGACCGAATCGCAGCTGCCAAAAAAACCAGCAAGCGAAAGCCCCGAAAAAAGGCCGCTTAGCGCTTTATATTCAAGCGGGTGTCTGGAAATCACCCGCTACTGTCCTTGCATGACCCCTCGCCATCGAAACCCTATGTTCTAATCCTAGTGCGAGTGAAACCTTATAAGAGGACCGCGCTATGACCGCGCCTATACCCGACCCCTACGCAATACCTCTAGACGCAATCGATGTCAGCAACCCCAACCTGTACGCCACAGACAGCTGGCGCCCGTGGTTTGCTCGACTGCGCAAGGAAGATCCCGTTCATTGGAGCGAAAACAGCGACTTTGGGGGCTTTTGGTCAATCACTCGCTTTGAGGACATCGTGACCGTTGATAAAAGTCACGACGATTTTTCTTCTGAGCCAGCTATAACCATTGGTGATTACGGGGACGACCTTCCCGTACGCCAGTTCATAGCAATGGATCCACCTCTCCATGATATCCAGCGTAAAGCCGTACAAGGCGTTGTTGCGCCACGTAATTTAGCCGATTTAGAAACACTAATTCGCTCCCGGGTCGTCACTATGCTGGAAGAGCTCCCCATCGGGGAGCCCTTTAACTGGGTTGACCGCGTTGCCATTAATTTGACCACGCAAATGCTCGCCACTATTTTTGACTTCCCCTTTGAAGACCGACACAAGCTGCCCTACTGGTCGGACATGGCAACCTCATTGCCAGAGATTGCTGGTGGTGACGGTGACAATGACGAACGCACGCAGGCCCTCACTGAATGCCTAACCGTTTTCACCCGTCTATGGCATGAACGAAAACACAATCCACCGGGAACCATGGACCTCATCAGTATGTTGGCGACCAATCCGGAAACCGCCGGCATGGTTGACGATCCGCTTGAGTATCTCGGAAACTTAATTTTGTTAATTGTCGGTGGCAACGATACGACGCGGAACTCGATCACTGGAGGCGTGGTCGCCCTCAATCAAAACCCCGAGCAATTTGCCCAGTTAAAAGCGAATCCAGACCTTGTAAATTCAATGGTGCCAGAAATTATCCGCTGGCAAACGCCTCTAATGCATATGCGGAGAATCGCCACGCGTGATGTCGTTCTCGGCGGAAAGACCATTCGTCAAGGCGATAAAGTGGTGATGTGGTACTTATCCGGGAACCATGATGAAACTGCGATTAAGAACCCAGACACCTTCAATATTACTCGAGACAACCCCCGCTACCACCTATCCTTTGGCTTTGGTATTCATCGGTGCATGGGTAATCGGCTGGGCGAAATGCAGCTACGTATTCTCTGGGAAGAAATTCTCAAACGCTTCAGTGACGTTGAAATGCTTGGGGAGCCTCACCGCATTCAGTCCAA
>JAQWYY010000188.1 GCA_029253705.1 Luminiphilus sp.
GCAGTACGAAGCCGGAGCTGAGGTTCGTAATGGCATCACGGTAGCGATGTTGGAGAATCAATCAGCCCCGGTACTATTTTTTGGCGATTTCAAAGCGCGGGTCCATGCGGTTTCCGCGCGAACCGGTGCTGCTCTCTGGAAAAAATCTGTAGGGACTCACGCTGACGCCACGATCACGGGATCTGTTAAGTATCATGAGCAGCGTCTTTATGTACCCATCTCGTCCTCTGAATGGGCAACAGCGGCCGACCCCGGTTATCCCTGCTGTACGTTTCGCGGTAGTGTTGCCGCCCTGGATGCAAATGATGGCAGCTTGTTTTGGAACAGTTTTGTCATTTCTACAGCGCCGCAGGAAACGGGTGAAACCAATCCGGCGGGTGCGAAGCGGATGGCACCCGCGGGCGCGCCAGTATGGAATTCCCCGACAATTGATGCCGAGCGAGGGCTGCTTTATGTCGGGACCGGTGAGGGATATACCTCTCCGGCCGTAACGACGAGTGATGCTGTTGTCGCGATGCGTTTAGAGGACGGCGGTATTGTTTGGTCGCAGCAACTCCTCGCGGGTGATGCCTGGAATATGGCCTGCTTTATTGGTGGCGGTGGCAACTGCCCTGAGGAGAATGGTCCGGACCTAGACATTGGTGCCGCCACGATTCTTTGGCGGGGTGATGCACGTGATTTGCTGTTCGTCGGGCAAAAAAGCGGTGATGTCTACGCCCTCGATCCCAATGCTGGCGGGCAAACCGTTTGGCATAAAAAGTTAGGTCGAGGGGGGTATGCTGGTGGTGTCCATTGGGGTATGACGGCAAATCAAGATGCGCTGTTTGTCCCTATCGCAGACACCCATTTCCCAGGCCTTCCAAATGACCCCGCTTTTCCGGGCTTACATGCACTTGACCCCTTGACAGGTGAGGTTCGCTGGTACGCGCCAGCACTGGATGAGTGCCCAGAAAATAGGAAGCCAGCTTGCGACCCAGGGCTGTCTGCTGCGGCAACGAGCTCGAATCAATTGATATTTACAGGGGGGTTCGATGGTTTGTTGCGCGCCTACAACGCAACCTCGGGTGAGGTTCTCTGGACATATAATTCGCTGGGGGAGTTTGACACAGTATCGGGAGAGCTCGGTCGCGGTGGGTCGATTGAATCAGACGGCCCAGTTGTTGCTAACGGGCACTTATTAGTAAATTCGGGTTATCAGTTTGGCAGTCGTATGCCCGGCAACGTTTTATTAGTTTTCGGTCTTAAGTCCACCGAAGCTGCTAAGGGTTTAGCGAGTGAGTAAGCAGTTCGAAGCAGTAACAATCCCAAAATGGGGTATTGAGATGACCCATGGCAGGATTGTCGCTTGGCGCTATAGCGAAGGCGATCAGATAGCGGCGGGAGCCGAGCTGGTAGATATTGAAACCGACAAAATTGTTAACAGCTTTGAAGCGCGAGTTGCGGGATCTTTGGTGAAAATTCTAGTGCCAGAGGGCGAAGAATTACCCGTGGGGACCCTAATTGGTGTGCTCGCAATGACTGACTTTCAGCCCGCAGAGCTGGAGGCATTTATCGCCAAGCAAAAACTTGCCGAGCCGGCGGTCCCAGAGCCTGCGCCGACGGCCCAAAATGTGGAGTCGCCGGCGTCGCTGGCGAACACTGCCCCCAT
>JAQWYY010000189.1 GCA_029253705.1 Luminiphilus sp.
ACTACTGATCGGACGGTGCCCTCGACATCCCGCATTTCGCCGGTGATGTTGACGAAGCCTCGGTCACCCAGAGGAAGGCCCAAATTAGCGGCGACCATGTAGTTATCGCCATCGCCTTCAAAGGTAGAGCCGTAGCGAGCAACAACTTCAAAGCCTTCTGCGTCATCTCTGAGGATGAAGTTCAAAACACCGGCAATGGCGTCTGAACCATACTGTGAAGATGCGCCATCACGAAGAACTTCGACCTGCTTCAGTGCCAAGGAGGGAATTGACGCAATGTCTACGCCTTGAGCGCCGTCAGAAATACCGCCGCCCAAGAAGGAAATAATGGAGCCGCGATGACGACGCTTACCGTTAACCAGAACCAAAACGTTGTCAGGGGACAAGCCACGCAGGTTGGGTGGTCGCGTGATCGTCGCTGCATCACTAATAGGTTGCGCGTTGATATCAAAGGAAGGAACCTGCGTGCGCAGCATGTCTTGTAAATCGGTAGAGCCGTTGGTGCGCATTTCAGAACCGCTAATCACGTCTACGGGTACCGGAGAATCTTGGGCAGATCGGTCAGAAAGTCGAGTACCAGTAATAATGACTTCTTCCAGCCCTGCGTCTTGTGCCATTGCTGTTTGTGCCAGAGTTACTGCCAAAGCAATGCCTGAAACGCGCCATAATGGGCGTTTATTCATGGATCTCATGTGTAGCTCCTTCATTGGGAAATGAGTGTTAGCTTTGAAAAATTGTAGTGAACAACCCCACAAAATTTTCCGTAGACAGGTACGAGGCTTGCCTACTAACAGATCATTACTCTAACGGGCCTAGTTAACCAGTGATAAAATACCAACCTGGCTTTCTTATTGTGAGTATTTGCCTAACCAATAAATCGGTTAAATGACGTAAGTTTATTGTTATTGCACTGTTCGCTGGGGTTAACGCCTCTCAAGGTCGGGTCACTCTGCTTTACAAGCACTTTATTTGTTCAGAACAAGGAATGGAACCTAAAGTTCGGTGACCGCGCGATATCCCATTTCCATGGCGGCAATCGCGTCGGCCTCTGGCGCTGAGTCAGAGTTGGCAATCGTAATATGGCCATGGGGCTGCCTGCCAACGGTAACTGAGCCTCCGGGGCCTGCAGCCGGATCTTCGCGGTCTGCAACCGTGTAACCATGGGCCCAACGGTTTACGGTGAGGCTGGCAACATCTCTATCAAAATCGAAATGCTCTGAGGAAAGCATCCCGCTTAGGTGTTCTCTGACTTCTGCTTCATAGGCTGAGAACGGCGTCCCCAGCATTCGATAGCGTGCCTCTCGGTATTGCTCTTTTGCCGATATTCCCGGCTGCTCGCCGTAGGGGCAGCTAATCATTTGAATGACGCAGGGCGCACTGGGGCCTTCGGTATGCCGGTAACCTCCCAAACTTACTGGAAAATCTATAAACAGCGTTTGATGCATATTGCCGGGGGACATTGCTAGGCCGATTCCCTGCTCTTTAAATGCTCGCCAGTTTCTTAATCCTACCGAGGTGTAAACCAGCGGACTTTTTAACTGTTCGCTTAATGCGGTCGCTTGAGCCGGCGGTAAGTCGCTCACGATATGCGGCACCATCGCATTGTGGCAGGCCATTACCACGTTGTTCGCGGCGATTTTGTAAGCCTTATCGCCTTGCATGTAGTGAATTGAGACGCGTTCGGTGCCCGCTTCTTTATCGGTGTGATGGACGTCCACCACGGTGCTGTTTAGTCGAATGCGTGATGGGTGTGCCGGTCGATCGAGTTGGCTGTAATCAAATTTTGCAGAAATCAAGGATTCTGCATTTGACCCTTCGGCAACTGACGGCACCAAATACTTAACTAACGCACGAGCAACACCTGCGTTGCCATCGGGAAAATGATGAATATAAGGATGACTCTCATCGTAAACCTTGACCGGAGCAAAGCCCAAAGCGCCGGCCTCTTTGGCTTTTTCAATAGTGAGCAACTCGGCACTGGCGTCTGACCAGTCGATCGCTGAGTGTCTGGCCATGTGTAGGACCTGCGGATCATCGACGCCCAGTGTCTGGATTAAATAATCAAAGTAGTTGTGTGTCTTAATATACTCGGGCAGTTCGTCTGCCGAGACATTGAGGGAGTGAAGGCCACTTTTAAGTACATGCAATAACTGTTGTTGCCCCCGCTCAGACAAGGGGGTTTGTGCCACCGCCTCCTCGTCAGAAATTGCGGCTCCCGGAAGACCTTCTATGTAGTTGTAATAATTACCGAAAGGATGTCTAACTACCGCATCGCGACCAAACTGTTTGGCATTGAAGTAGGTTGTGGCCCCTAATCCGTGATCGCTGTAAAACCCTTGATTAAAGCCGGTGTCAAAGCGGTTTAGGTCGATTCCAACGCCCTCAAACAAGGCTTTTACTGCTTCTGGCGCTTCTCGGGGTTCGACAAGAGTTTGCGAGCCACCATAGGTGATTAATTGACGACCATCGATGATGTGCTCGTTTCGTTTGGCATGGCCTCCGAAGTCATCGTGATTATCAAGAATGAGAATCTTTTTTTCAGGCCCGAATTTCTGTCGGTAGAAAAAAGCTGCCGCAAGGCCGCTTAGGCCGGCACCCACCACCACAAGATCGTAAAATTCTTCTGCATTTACGACATGGCCCGCGCTGAAATTGGTGCTCCATGCGCGAGCATGCGCCTGCGTGTTGGATCCCGGATGATTGCCACGGAGACCAGTAAGCGATGGTGGATACGTCACCCCTCCTTCGGACAGTGCCAGGGCCAAAGAAGAGGGCAGAGCGGTGGTGCCAAGGGCAATGGCTGACCCGTTAATAAAATTGCGCCGCGTGATGCGCTTCATAATGTCCCGACCTAATTCAGTGTGGGTTTTTCCTAGGGCCACGTAAAACGCACGCCAGTTACAGAGTAATCTTCAGCTGTGCGTTGTTTTTTATATTGGTGGCGTTAAGCCGAGTTGCGCTTTTGTTGACCTCTTAGTTTAAAAAGCACCATCAGCCCAAGCATTACGACTAATGCAAATAAGAAAAACGAAGGTAATGTGGGCACGGCATTGGTTTTTGAAATTACTTCCGATGTTAGCGCAGACAGCTGAATGGTGGGCCCATTGCTGTGCCCAACCAGGGGTAGGCTATACGGTGATCGGTTGTCCGAAGAATCGCCGGGAATTAACAATGTGCCCATCGTTCGGCCGCCATGATCTGGAGAAAAACGGAGATCTACAGTGCATGTACCCCCATTAGCACTGAGCGTGGTATTTGAGCAGTTAGTGGCGCTAATACTAAAACGGGAGCCCGCTGGAACAGATAGGGTTCCCAGATTTTGATCAGCTGTACCATCGTTAGTGATGGTTGCCGTGGTTGCTGGACTGGTTGAGCCAACTGCTGTGGTGCTAAAAACTATGCTGGTTGGGGTGGAAGTAAGGCTGTAGGTGGGGGTTGGCGGTGCTGCTACCTCTGCTAATAAGCGTACCTTTGGAAAGTACGTAACTGAGGCAGGGTAATCACATCGCCAACTAATGGTGACATAGTCATTGTCTCGAGATCCGCTGCAGCGGTTGATGCGATCGGCACTATTATTGCCATCGGTGTCGGTACCAAAACTCCAAATAGATGCAGGTGTGCTGTCTGCGCCACTGCCATTAATGCTGGGAACGATTATTGGAGATCCGCCATTTGCGACACTTAACACCAGAAAATAGGAGGTGTTGGCGCTAAGTGACTTTGCCCCTGTGTAAGATGCAAATCCGGTCGGGTTTGTTGGGCCAGACAATACAGCAATCTGGCTGTCTGGCTGAAATAGACCGTTAACACTCCATATTGAAACTTGGAGACCACCGCTGCCATACCAGGTTTGCACAGGCAGCTCTGCCCCGTCTAGCTCAATAAAGTTAGTATCTGTGGTAAATGGAATGGCTATTAGGTCACTAACCCCAAGGCGGAAGTAGTACCCTAAAGAGGGTTGATTGAAATTGCTAAGGACTTGGGTATCTAGCGCCACTGTGTGACTGGACAAAGGTCCCAGCAAGATCAGTGATAAGAGGCTAGCGCTAAATTTTTTACAGGTATCGAAGTATCTTGCCATTGCGTAAATCACACTTACTCCTCACGTTTTATGGTGGATTGGCCTTAGAAAAATGAGCAGCACGATGCCTTGTTAATCTTAAGCCACTACCTACGGTCTCGCCGGCGGCACATTGCGGTAGTGTTCTCAATGTAGGAACAGACAGTTTTATGCTGTCAGCAATGCAACCAATGTGCAACGACCATTGCAGAACTCACTGTAAAAACTTTTTATTTGCACGATGTGAGAAAACAGCAGCGTCAGTGACCCGTTTTTACAGCATGTCTTTTGGGCTACATGAACTGACCAAGGGCTCACTACAAAATTTATCTCTTTGACATCGAGGTCCACGCCAAGTCATAGCGACATTTTAAGGCTGCACTCTAGCGCTATTGTTGGTGTCTTATTGTCCATATCTCGTTTTTTTAAAGCGCCATTTCGGTCATTGTTAGTGCACTGCCCAAAGACGAAAGTTAGTGACTTTTTTTTACTGCGTTTTTGTTGCCCCAGTTTCTAGCCAGCAACCCGTATGCGGGTGTGGAATTTGCCACTAGCAGCGAGAAATGGCATGTATTTGGTTGGCGATCAAAGCGACGGTCGGTGAAATGGGAAGTTTCGAGGTATTTTACGTCTTCTTAATAAGCTGACCAAATTACTAAATAAACGCGCAAAGGTTACAAAACATGCCCGAAGGTCCCGAGATACGTCGTGCTGCCGATAAAATTGAGATGGTGTTAAAAGGCAGAGCGGTAGAAAAAATTGAATTCGGGCTACAACCGCTGAAAAAATTCGCTAAGCGTCTCAGGGGTAGCTCGGTTTTATCGCTTGAGACACGGGGCAAGGCGCTGCTGACGCACTTTGATTCGGGCTTCACTGTTTACTCACACAACCAACTTTATGGCGTATGGCGTATTGTAAGACGTGACAAGTTGCCCAAGACCAACCGTCAACTTAGGCTGGCCATACACACGCAACAGCACAGCGCGCTACTTTACAGCGCCTCAGATATTAGCGTTTGGGAGAGCCAGTTCATTGAAGAACACCCCTTTCTAAAACGGATTGGTCCCGACATTCTTAACCCAGATTTAACTTGGCAGGTGGTGGCTGAACGCCTGCAAAGCAAAGCTTTTTCGGGAAGGGCGCTCAATTCGGTTTTTCTTGACCAGGCTTTTCTGGCTGGTTTGGGGAACTATTTACGGAGCGAAATTCTATTTGTTGCTGGTATTGATCCTGCCTGCAAGGCACGTGACCTCAGCAAAGGCCAAATCGGGAAACTTGCTCGGACGACACTAGACATAAGCCAGCGGAGTTACTCATTAGAGGGTGTGACCCTCCCTGAGCGCCAGTACAAGGCATTAAAAAAGCAGGGGGCCACTTATGGTAAGGCGCGCTTTTTTGTTTTTGGTCGTGCCGGCCAGCCCTGCCGGGTGTGCCAAACCAAAATTTGCCGTTCTACCGCCAATTCCCGGAGAATTTACACCTGCTCCACCTGTCAGTAACTCTGCTAGCGTTCAACTCTTAACCCAACAGTGCTGCCCAAATAAATGCGGTGTGTTCGATTGCTAGTAGTTTTAGTGCTTTGGCGCGACGACGAGCTTGGATTCCAGCGGTTGACCGCCTGAGCCGTTTACGCAGTCTCGTGTAGCCCACAAAAATTAAAAATGCTGCAGTCGTAGCGGCGAGTCAATAAGACGTTAGCTTTAAACCTATTGGCCATTAACGTAGAGCAGGCTTGGTGTTAAACAGGGTGGAAGTCGCGGTGCTTATTGCGAGTTGCGAGCTGGTTTTTGCATAGCTCAGCTGGAGTAATTTTTCTTGGAAATTTCTGTCTTTACGAAAGTTGTTTTATCAGCAGCCTGTTGAGCACTGCGGCTGGCAGAGTGTACGGCGCTGACTTTAAATACAATATCGTGAAAGCGTAACTCGTCATCATGCTGTAAGGCCTGCTTCTGGGCGATGGCATGATTATTAACGACAGTGCCGTTCGATGAACCTAAATCAGCTATGAAAAGTTGGTCGCCCTCTAGACTAAGACATGCGTGTCGCCGTGAGACATGAGGACTGACGACGGCTAAATCGCACTCTAGCGATCGGCCCATAACCACCTCTTTTGAGATGCCAAAGCTTAGCCCAGAGAGAGGTCCGCTTTCAGCGATCAAAATCCAAGAATAATCAGGTTGCTCCGCGCTTTTGCGAAAGTATTGCCCCGCTCTGGAGCTGCGTCTGTCGTTGATGGGTGGAATATTAGACAGCACCCTGCGCTCAACAAAAGGCATAGTTCTGACAATGCCTTCAGCTGTTATCTGAAAGAACCAAGCCAAAGCAAACGTCACCGGAAACCCAGCGATGGCCAGATATAAAAAATAGAGGGAGGCAGCATCTGAGTCGAATCCCAGCGCTGGAAACAGGATATCTCCTACTTGCAATGCCCCCCAACAAACTACGATGTAAACAAGACAAGTACGGGTAACTTTTCGCCGCTTTAGCTCACGGAGTAGCAAGGAGAGCCCTCATTAAATTATAGATCTACGGCATCAGCCACTACTTTAACCCTTAGCTAGACGGCAGGCGTAAAGCTCAGAAAAAGTAGGGCTGCTCAAGTGGAATGCGCTTGAATCAATCTTTTACGAGACCCGCAGCATCAGCGAAACTTAGCCGCATGGCTCCTGCCACAGCATTGAAATAATCAATCTCTGCGTAACTTACTCGTTCATCTGCACGCATGACATCTATTAATGCAGAGATAGCTAAAACACGCAGGTTTTCTGGCAGCTTAGAGGCTAATTTCGAAATTGGTCTCAGAGACTCTTCTTGGGCTTGGCCAATAGCTTCGGCTCTGATATCGCCAGCGCTATAACTCTCACCGGTGTACTCGGACATAATGGCTTGAATCATTGACACTTCGCTGTCATCGGTTTGAAGATCAACGCGGGCAGCCTTGGTCAATATAGTGAACAGCAAATTTTTAAAGGTTTCGCGCTCATCAGCAGCACCTGAACTGGCGCAGACCAGCGACTTGAGATTTTGTAAATCAACGAG
>JAQWYY010000218.1 GCA_029253705.1 Luminiphilus sp.
AGTTACGACATACCTTCTTGACAGAAGCTCTTACCTTCATGACTTGCTCCTAAAACCTAGCGCAACCGGCCCGCAGGGCTGGTGTTAGACAGATTCGCTTTTTTCATCACACCTTCATATTGGTGTGACATCAAATGACTTTGTATTTGGGCCATAAAGTCCATCACAACGACCACAACAATCAGCATGGATGTACCGCCTAAATAGAAAGGCACGTTAAACATGACGACCAAAAACTGGGGCAACAAACAAACCAAGGCAATGTAGGCTGATCCAAATACCGTGAGACGTGTCAGCACGCCATCAATGTAGTTTGCCGTTTGCTGTCCGGGACGAATACCCGGTACAAAAGCTCCGGAACGCTTCAAGTTGTCAGCGACCTCAACGGGGTTGAACATCAGTGCTGTATAAAAGAAGCAGAAGAAAATAATAAATCCTGTGAACAGCATAATATTCAGCGGCTGTCCTGGGCCGATCGCTACCGCCAGGTCCTGCAGCCAATCGGCACTATCACCACTGCCAAACCACTGCGCCACTGACGCCGGGAAGAGCAAAATGGAGCTGGCAAAAATTGCAGGGATAACACCAGACATGTTGACCTTGAGCGGCAAGTGTGAGGCCTGGGCCTGATAGGACTGACGCCCCTGCTGACGCTTAGCGTAGTTAACGGTAACCCGTCGCTGCCCACGCTCAATGAACACCACCAAATAAATAACAATTACTGCAAGAGCCACGATTGCCAACAGCACCAAAATATTGAGCTCGCCCTGTCTGGCTTGCTCAAGCGACTGACCTACTGCTGAGGGCAATCCGGCGGCAATACCTGCGAAAATGAGAAGGGAGATACCGTTGCCGATACCTCGCTCCGTAATTTGCTCTCCCAGCCACATCATGAATACCGCACCGGTTACCAAGGAGGTTATCGCGATGACATAAAAACTAACCGACGTGTCGAAGGCCAAACCCTGATTCGCCAAGCCAACGGTCATACCCGTTGCTTGAACCAGTGCCAGCGCTACTGTGAGATATCGTGTGTACTGGGATATTTTGCGACGACCTGACTCACCTTCTTTCTTAATTTGTTCCAGCTGGGGCGATACTGCGCTCATCAAATTCATAATAATGGACGCTGATATGTAGGGCAGAATACCCAACGCGAGGATACTCATTCGCTCCAGCGCACCGCCAGAAAAGACGTTCGCAAGGCCCAAAATTGTGCCCTGATTTTGATCAAACAAGGCAGCCAATTGCTCGGGGTCGATACCAGGAACCGGAATGTGTGTCCCGATTCTGTAAATGATAAGTGCGATCAACACAAAACGCAGACGCGCGAATAACTCGCCCATACCTGCGTTGTTCATTGATGGCATCCCGTTAGCCATGACTAAGCCTCAACGCTCCCGCCGGCCGCTTCAATTGCCTCGAGAGCCCCTTTGGTCACCTTCAACCCTTGAACCTTAACGGCCTTCTCTAACGTTCCAGAAAGAAATACTCTGGCCCGCAAAACGTCTTCCTTGACCAAATCTGCTTTTTTGAGCGCGGCAAGGTCAACTACATCACCTTCTACAAGGTTGAGCTCGTGCAATCGGACCTGGGCCGTGGTGCGGCCGATCCGCGAGGTAAATCCGTACTTTGGAAGGCGTTTTTGTAAGGGCATTTGGCCCCCTTCGAACCCGGGCTTCACAGAGCCGCCTGAGCGCGACTTCAAGCCCTTGTGACCACGGCCCGCCGTTTTACCAGTACCCGATCCGATGCCCCGACCCACTCGCTTTGCTGCGCGCTTCGAACCTTCAGCCGGGCTCAGAGAATTTAATCGCATTTCATCCGCCATGGTTTTCACCCTCAACCCGAACAAGGTAGTGCACCTTGTTTATCATTCCACGTACCGAAGGCGTATCTTCAACCTCAACGGTGTGCCCAATGCGTCGAAGGCCCAAACCTGCCACACAGGCCTTATGCTTCTTCAGGCGCCCGTGAATACTTTTCACTTGGGTGACCTTAATCATTTGCTTGCTCATGATAAGTATCCCTGGCCTCAGCTCAGAATTTCTTCGACAGACTTGCCACGCCTAGCCGCCACCGCATCGGGTGACTGCATATCGCGCAGGCCTTTATAAGTCGCTCGTACCACGTTCACTGGGTTCGTAGACCCGTAGCACTTCGCTAACACGTTATGCACACCGGCTAATTCGAGGACCGCACGCATTGCACCCCCCGCAATGACACCCGTACCTTCAGAGGCAGGCTGCATGTAAACCTTTGAAGCACCATGATTGGCTTTAACGGGATACTGCAGCGTACCGTCAACCAGTTCGACTTTGACCATGTTACGGCGCGCAGACTCCATAGCCTTTTGGATAGCAACCGGCACCTCACGTGCCTTGCCCCTGCCATAACCGACACGGCCTTTACCGTCGCCGACAACAGTCAGGGCCGTAAAACTCATGATACGCCCGCCTTTAACTGTTTTAGCCACTCGATTAACCTGAACCAGCTTTTCCTGAAGGTCTCCCTCAGTCCGCTGATCGCCGCCACGCCCCTTCTGATCGTTGTACGCCATGCTTAAAACTCCAATCCGCCTTCGCGCGCAGCATCCGCCAACGC
>JAQWYY010000227.1 GCA_029253705.1 Luminiphilus sp.
CCTAGCCCCTCCTAAAAAGACTTGCGATAATAGTAACGGACTTATTTTTTAGCACCTGTACCGGGCTTAAGTGCCCATCAATTGATCCTAACGCTCGTCGCAGACAACGTCCCAGTGCCGAGTGAATCAACTTCGAGAATATAAATATGCCCCGTCTTACCATAACTCTTATCTACAGCACTTTGCTCGGGCTACTTGTCGGCTGCGCCTCTACAGAAGAGCAGGTCACACAAATTTTAGATGAAAGCCCTGAGATGCGGTTCTCGAACTACAAAGACATGGCGCAATACCCGGGTAACGTTACTTGTGGCAAGTACCTGAGCATGGATTATCAAGGAATCCCTGTTTACAAGGGTTTTGTCGTTATTGACACCGTCGCCAACCTTAACCCCCTGCCGTTGGATATGAGCATTTACTGCAGCGAGGATCCTGCCGCCACACTGGACGCCGAGCTCGAAATCAACTATTCCCGCCAAAAATTGCAGACAGATCAAATTCTCGAGGATTTTAGACGCTTGGCAGTTCCGCTCGAGGCATATATTCGAGACAACCCCTCTTACCCATGGACGGAACAAGGTCTTCAATCATTGGTAGAACCCGCACAAACTGGTAATCCTCCGATCAACTTCCCAGAAGGCGGTTACATTAAATCGATTCCTACCGACCCCTGGAACAGAAATTATGATTACGTTTGCGACGCGTTTGCAGGGATCATCGTAGCGTATAAACTTCAATCACTTGGCGCCGATGGCGTCAAAGGTGGCACCGGAGAAAATGCGGACATAAAACACGATTACCTACCTTATTTCGATCACATCAATAACTTATAGCTACGACAACCTCTCTCACCACTGCTAGAGGGGAAACGCCCTCGGTATTAACAGCAGAACAATAGCGCTATATCCCAAGGTCACTGGCAGGCCATACCGGAAATAGTCTACCCGCTTGTAGCTACCCAAGTTTTGCACCATGAGGTTAGTGGTGTAACCAAAAGGCGTGAGAAAAGAGGCGCTGGCTCCAAAGGCAATCGCCATCACAAAGGGCATAGGCTCCGCACCGCTAGACAACGCCAGAGTCCATGCCACTGGGAACATAAGCGCCGCTGCCGCATTATTGGTCATTAACTCAGTGAGCACTACGGTCAATAAATAAACCGCAATTAAAGTCCAAAGCGGTTCTATGCCCTGAATTAGGGGTGTCGCCCACGCTGCCGCGGCGGCCACAGCGCCAGTATCCTGCAGGCCTTGAGCAACCGTTAAAGCCGAGGCAATGATGATCCACATCTCGAAGGGAAAACGCCGACGCAAATCCGCGCCGTTTATGACCCCTAACACCAGAAAAACTGCCAACAAAAAGGCTAGGCCCTTAACCAAAGCCAGTATTCCCATAGCCGCTAAAGCAACAACGGCAACAACCGATGCGGTAACGAAAATACTGACCGACAATGGCAACCGCAAGGTATCAACCTGCGCATTTACCACTAAAAAATTTCTGCCTAGATTCATACGTTGCGCAAAATCAGGGCCGACCGCCAAGGCGAGATAATCACCCGGCTGCAGCGTAATGCCGCCCAGCTTTCCCGAGAGCTGTGCTCCATCTCGACGCAAACCCACCACCGCTGCGTCAAAACGTGCCCTGAAACTTGATTCTTTTATGGTTTGCCCAGCCACTGCCGCATTGGGCAACAAAACAACCTCCGTCATATTGTCACTGAGCAACCCCTCCTCAATAGCAAACAACTGTAAACCATGAAAACTTGAGAGAAGACCTACGCGACTGACATCTCCCGAAAAAATCAGTCGATCGCCCGCCTCAATACGCTGTGACGGTGCAACTGGAGAGAGCATTGCATCACCTCTGGCAATCTCCACTAAAAACAGATCGTCCAAGTCCCGAAGCCCATTCTCCAAAATGCTTCGTCCTACAAGTTTAGAGTCAGGTAGGACTTCTGCTTCGATTAAATGTTCGCTTATCTGCAGCTCTGTTTGGCCATGGTGCGGTAATCGATGACGAAACAAAGCCATAACGGTAATGCCGCCAATAGCGGCAGGTAGCGCCACCGGCAAAAATGCAAAAAAAGCGATGCCTTCTCCCGAAGCCTCTTGCAGAAAACTACTCACAATGAGGTTTGTAGAGGTCCCAATAAGTGTTAGCGTGCCGCCTAAAATGGCAGCGTAAGAAAGCGGCAGTAAGAGCTGGCTAGGCGCATGAAGACGTGACCGCCTCAGCACTCCCGCAAGGGTCGCCACCACCGCTGTGTTGTTCACAAAGGCTGAAAAAACTGCAGTCACCAACGATAAACGCAAAAGCGACCCCGGTAGCGATGTAACCACCATGCGACGAGACACCATGAGCAACCAGGGTAAACGTTCAAAACCGACAGAAATCAGCATCAGAAGCACTAGCGTGACTAGCCCCTCATTGGTGGCCTTGGCAAGCACAATGTTGATATCGACTAGCCCCATCAACAAACAGGCCAACAAGGCACTGCCAAAAACCCAAGGAGCAGACCAACGCGTCACCAAAAGAGTAGTGACTAGCCAGACGACAACCATCATTATTAAGCTAATATCCAACAAGACTTTTAAATGCCCAATAAAATAAGAGGTGTCAGAATACGCGCTTAATGCGCTAAACGACAGTGAGCGCGAGCAACATTAGTGCAGCTGTAGTGCCCTTAAAAAACGCGTTTAAATAAGGCAACGCTTTTCTAGGGTGCATTGCTGAGGCGTCGTTCAAGCTGAAGCACGAACCCCAGACCATTAATTATTTATCACTACAACACGGAGAGTTACCCATGATTGGATACGTCACTTTAGGCGTCACGAACCTTGACAGTGCGAAGGCCTTTTACTCAGAGTTATTAGGCGAAATGAGTGCCTCCACGCTGCTTGAAATGGATCGGATAGCCTTTTTTGGCAAGGATATGGCCAACCCCATGCTCGCTGTGTGCATACCCTATAACGAAAATGACGCGCATCCGGGCAACGGCAATATGGTGGCATTTAATCCAGGCAGCAAGGAGGCCTGCGACGCGCTCTACCAAAAAGCAATTGCACTTGGTGCAACCTGCGACGGGGAGCCCGGACAGCGCATCCCAGACATGTTTTATGGCGCCTACGTTCGCGATCCCGATGGCAACAAGCTGTGCTTTTTCCAGTTTGGCTAATACCGGCAATGAGCCCTGTCTAAAGCACG
>JAQWYY010000228.1 GCA_029253705.1 Luminiphilus sp.
ATCGGTTCCATGGTGATTTCTCCAAAGACGGGTAGATTACCGACCCGTAACGGGGGCGAAGCATAGCAGGGGCAGCGTGGCCTGTTCAGTGCTTTGTTACACTCTGCGACCTTTTTTACTTTCGAGAACAGTAATTTCCATGGCAATAAATAATATTCGGGTCGTTCTTGTGCATACGAGCCATCCCGGCAACATCGGTGGCGTCGCCAGAGCCATGAAAAATATGGGACTCACGCGACTAACATTGGTTAAGCCTAAAACATTTCCGGCACCTGAGGCACTTTGGCGGGCGGCTTCCGCTGAGGACATTTTGGCGAACGCGTCGGTTGTGGAAACTGTCGAGGAGGCCGTCAAGGGGGCTCAATTTGTTGTCGGTACTAGTGCGAGGGAACGACGTATTCCCTGGCCCCTACAAGATGCCCGTCATTGTGGTGAGCGCCTTTATCGTCATGCGATGCAGGGTGAAGAAGTGGTGATTCTATTTGGTCGAGAAGACCGTGGATTACTCAATGAGGAGTTGGAACTTTGCAATTTGCACTGTCATATCCCCACCCATGAATCCTATCCATCTTTAAACCTGGCCATGGCTGTGCAAATTGTGGCCTACGAAGTAAGGATGTCACAGTTGGCCGGAAGTACTGCGACGGAGGAAGATGCCGCTTGGGATACGCCCTTTGCTCCAGCAGAGGATATGGCTCGCTTTTATGTGCATCTGGAGCAGACGCTGATAGATATTGGGTTTCTAGATCCAAAAGCCCCGCGCCAGTTGATGAGACGTTTGAAGCGTCTTTATAACCGCGTGCGCCTCGATGACATGGAGTTAAATATATTGCGTGGAATTCTCGCAGAGACGCAGAAACGGGTGCCAAAGGACGAAAAGTAAAGCCCAACTAAAATAGTAGGTTTTTTACTTGAGTGTTTTAGTAGGTTTTGTCAAACTACATGCCATGGAGGTCGCATGAAACTTACAACTCGTGGACGATACGCAGTGACGGCTATGCTCGATCTGGCGATAAATGGTGAGGAAAAGCCAGTTTCACTGGCAGATATCTCCGGACGGCAGGAAATTTCGCTATCCTACCTAGAGCAGCTGTTTGCCAAACTCCGACGGGAGGCCTTGGTAACCAGTGTAAGAGGTCCCGGTGGGGGCTACCGTCTGGCCAGGGATAGAACAACATTGTTCGTGGCCGAAATTATTGATGCCGTTGATGAGTCCGTTGACGTGACAAATTGCAACGGCAAGGGTAATTGTCATCATGGCGAGGTGTGTTTGACACACGACCTATGGCAGGACCTTAGCGACAGGATCCACAGTTTTTTAAGCGAGATCAGCTTAGCGGATCTCGTGGATAACCGAGCGGGTAAGGCCAGGTTGAGTGCAAACGAAACCGTGCAAAAATTAATTCTGCAGTAAAGGATGCCTTTGTAATGAACGCGCAAGTTAATACGCCTATTTATCTCGACTACCTGTCGACGACGCCGGTAGATCCTCGCGTTGCTGATGCAATGTCTGAGTGTTTATCCATGGAGGGTACGTTCGGTAATCCGGCATCTCGTTCCCACGTATTTGGTTGGAAAGCTGAAGAAGCCGTAGAAAATGCGAGGGCCCAAATAGCTGATCTCATCAACGCCGACCCCAGAGAAATAGTGTGGACCTCAGGCGCAACTGAGTCTGACAATCTGGCAATAAAAGGAGCTGCGCACTTTTACCGTAAGAAGGGCCAGCACATTATCACCTCAAAAATAGAGCATAAGGCGGTTCTCGATACTTGCCGTCAGTTAGAGCGGGAGGGGTTTGAAGTAACTTACCTTGAGCCCAACAAGGCGGGTTTGACGACACCTGAATCCGTGCAGGCTGCTTTGCGCCCCGACACAGTCGTTGTGAGTGTCATGCATGCGAACAACGAAATTGGCGTGGTTAATGACATTGCTGGTATCGGTGAGGTTTGTCGCGCGGCGGGGATCATTTATCACGTGGATGCGGCTCAAAGCACGGGTAAGGTGCCTCTTGATATGGAGACGATGAAGGTTGATTTGCTCTCCATGAGTGCTCACAAAATGTATGGGCCTAAAGGCGTTGGTGCGCTCTATGTTCGCCGTAAGCCAAGAGTCCGGCTAGAAGCGCAAATGCACGGCGGTGGTCACGAGCGGGGTATGCGTTCGGGTACTCTGGCAACCCATCAGGCTGTTGGATTTGGTGAGGCAGCGCGCATTGCTAAAGAAGAAATGGTTGATGAAACGGAACGCCTCATGAATTTGCGGGCCCGTTTCTGGGATGGCTTAAAAGATATGCAAGAGGTCCACATTAACGGGGATGTAGATCGGCGCCTCCCTGGAGCGCTGAACGTCAGCTTTGCTTTCGTGGAGGGTGAGTCGCTATTAATGTCGTTGAAGGATTTGGCGCTGTCATCAGGATCTGCGTGCACCTCTGCCAGCTTGGAGCCATCGTATGTGTTGCGCGCCCTAGGGCTGAATGATGAGCTCGCGCACAGTTCACTGCGCTTTAGCTTCGGACGCTTTACTTCTGAGGCAGATATTGATCATGCGATTACGCAGGTAAGATGCGCCGTCGAAAAATTGCGCGAATTGTCGCCACTTTGGGATATGTATCAAGATGGTGTTGACCTAAATTCTATTGAATGGTCAGCACACTAGTAATCACAACAGCATTGCAGCATTAAGAGGAGAGCGTCGTGGCTTATAGTGAAAAGGTAATCGATCATTACGAGAATCCCCGGAACGTAGGAAAGTTTGATGACGAGGACGAGAGCGTAGGTACTGGCATGGTTGGAGCGCCTGCCTGCGGTGATGTCATGCGCCTGCAAATTAAGGTTAATGACAACGGCGTGATCGAAGACGCTAAATTTAAAACCTATGGGTGCGGCTCTGCGATCGCGTCTAGTTCCTTGTTGACCGAATGGGTCAAGGGCCGCAAGCTGGAAGACGCTGAGCAGATTACAAATACTGAAATAGCTCAGGAGCTGGCACTGCCGCCCGTGAAAATTCATTGCTCTGTGCTTGCAGAAGACGCCATTAAAGCGGCCGTCAAAAACTTCCGAGAAAAGCAGGACGACTGATGACAGTAGCGGTCACAGAACAGGCAGCGGGGCATGTCCAGCGGCAGCTGGAGGCTAGGGGGCGTGGCGAAGGTATCCGAATCGCGGTTAAAACCTCGGGGTGCTCGGGGCTAGCGTACGTTCTGGAGTTTGTTGATGCGCCGGAGACTAGCGATGCAGTCTTTGAGGATTTTGGTGTCAAGTTATTCATTGACCCCAAGAGCTTGGTGTACCTCGACGGCACCATCGTTGACTACGCCAAAGAGGGGCTCAATGAAGGCCTAGAGTTCCGTAATCCTAATGTGGCTGGTGAGTGCGGCTGTGGTGAGAGTTTTACCGTCTAGTCATGTCTGTAGTCGCCGACGGGTTTTCGGGTGCGCCCAAAAATTACTTTGATCTTTTTCAGATTGAACCTCGGTTTAACGTGGATGTTGACGACTTAGGGCAGAGGTTTCGCACACTTCAGCGGCGTTTTCACCCAGATAAATTTGTAGGAGGCAGCGCGGCCGAGCAGCGCCTTGCGGCGCAGGTTTCAGCTGATATCAATGCCGGTTATCAGGCCCTCAAAGACCCCATTACTCGAGCGGGACATATGTTGGAGCTACAAGCTTGTGACTTGCGAGCTCTTGAGCGTCAACCTGTGAGCGGTGAATTTTTGATGCAGCAGATGCAGCTCCGTGACAAAGCAGAGTCCTTAGACCCCGATGACGATGAGGGGCTGAAGACCCTGACGGCTGAAGCTCAAGCATTGATGGCATCGGAATTATTTTCATTTGAAGAAGCGATTGAAAAAGAGGATTACGAGTTGGCGGGATCTGCTTGGGTGCATCTACTATATTTGCATAAATTAAATAAAGAGGTCGCTGGTCGCAGCGATCTTAATTAGACGTCGCCATGGCTTTGCTGCAAATAACTGAACCTGGTGCGGTTGCTGATAAACCTGTTGAGCGTAGGCTTGCTCTGGGTATTGATCTTGGGACAACCAACAGCCTAGTGGCACATGTCAGCGATGGCGAAGTCAAAGTTCTGACTGATGAAAATGGCGCTGGATGCTTGCCTTCAGTCGTACACTTTGGGGCTAATGGCGTGGTCGTAGGAGCGGCGGCAGAAGCTCTGGCTGTCTCCGCTCCCCACGACACCATTGCATCCGCTAAGCGATATCTTGGTCGAGGTCGTGAGGAGATCGCCTCGAGCAACTATACAAAGCTGGCAGAAAGCGGCGCGGCATTTGCAACCTCTCAGGGTGCAGTTACTCCTGTGGAAGTCTCTGCTGCGCTGTTGGGGGCTCTACGTGACCGAGCTCAGTTGTCACTGAGTACGCCCATCGCCGGTGTGGTTATTACGGTGCCTGCGTATTTTGACGATGCTCAGCGCCTAGCCACTCGACAAGCGGCGGAGTTAAGTGGACTCAATGTTTTGCGCTTGCTTAACGAGCCGACCGCTGCAGCTGTAGCCTACGGCCTTGATTCTGGCGATGAGGGCGTAGTCGCGGTTTATGACTTGGGCGGTGGTACATTTGATGTGTCTATCCTCCGGCTCGAGCGCGGTGTGTTTGAGGTTTTGGCGACGGGAGGTGATAGCGCTTTAGGTGGTGATGATTTCGACCGACGCCTAGTTGGGATAATTCGTGACCGCGCGGGATTGGGCGCCTTAAACCCCGCTCAAGAGAGAGCTCTTCTCCAATGTGCACGTTCTGCAAAAGAGGCGCTTACCACCGAAGTTGAGACCGAAATTAGCCTCGACAATATTGTCGATGACGGTGCGACTGTAACGGTGACTCGACAGCAATTTAACAGTGCCTGTGCTGACCTGGTAAATCGAAGTTTGGACGCCTGTCGCCAGTGTGTTGCGGACGCTGGAGTCTCAGAGATTGATCAAATTGTATTAGTGGGTGGCTCAACCCGTATGCCAATTGTTGCTGAAGTGGTTGCCGCGCTTTTTGGTAAGGAGCCTCTAAATAGCATTGACCCAGACCGCGTTGTGGCGATGGGTGCAGCCAGACAAGCTGATTTGCTTGTCGGTAATCGTGACGCTGAAGATTTGCTCTTGCTCGATGTCATTCCTCTGTCCCTGGGAGTGGAGACTTATGGAGGGTTGGTAGAACGAATTGTGCCTCGAAATACGACCATTCCTGTGGCTAGGGCGCAGGAGTTTACGACGGCCAAAGACGGCCAAACCGGGCTCATTGTGCACGTGGTTCAGGGTGAGCGAGAGCGCGTAGCGGACTGCCGCTCTCTGGCGACTTTTGAGTTGACCGGTATTCCACCTATGGTAGCCGGGGCAGCACGATTAGAGGTGACTTTTCAAGTTGATGCCGATGGGCTGCTCGAAGTGAAGGCGAAGGAAGCAACGACGCAGGCTACGGCCAGTGTAGTGGTTAAGCCTGCTTTTGGTCTTGTAGAAGATGATATTGCTGCTATGTTACGCGCCGGTTATGAGCATGCTTCTGCGGACATGCTAGCGCGCCAACTCGCCGAGGCAAAGGTTGAGGCAGAGCAGCTGATTGCGGGTATTCAGGCGGCTGTTGCCAGCGATGGTGATCTTTTGAGTAATAATGAGCATGACGCACTTATGATGGCGGTCAATGGTCTTTCTGATGCTGCCCAAGGCGATAATGTTGAAGGGTTAAGGAAGGCAATTGAGGTGACCGGTCGCGCCTCGGAGCTATTAGCTGCCCGGCGTATGGATCGAAGTATTAAGTCAGCGCTGGGCGGTATCTCAGTGTCTACATTGGAAGGAGAAGCGGAGTCGTGACCCAGATAGTTGTCATGCCCCACGGTGATATTTGTCCGGAGGGAGCTGTTGTCGAGGCAGAGGTCGGAACATCAATTTGTGATGCGTTATTGGCCCACGATATCGCCATAGAGCACGCTTGTGAGATGTCTTGTGCTTGCACCACTTGTCACGTCATTATTCGCGAGGGATTTGCATCCCTAGACGATGCCGATGAGCTTGAGGAAGATTTTCTTGATAAGGCTTGGGGCTTGGAACCTGAATCTAGATTGTCCTGTCAGGCTCTGGTCGCAGAGGTGCCTTTGGTGGTTGAAATTCCTCGGTACACCATCAACCATGCCCGGGAGCATCACTGAACACCATTACCTCAATCACAGACGCCAAAGGGCCATTCGTAACCCGAGAAACCCGTGCTTGGTCTGCGAAAGGCTGTTAAGTTCCCCCTAAACTTCGGGTTGACTGGGGTTTTCGGTCAGGGTTTTAGGGTAATTAGTCGACGATGACATAGCCGCCTCCCTCATTTATAATTTGCGCGCTCAGAAATTGGGGCTACCGGTCCCTTGCATCAACTTTTTTCCTAATCGGAGTGCTCCATGGCCACTGAACGAACCCTATCAATTATCAAGCCTGATGCTGTCGGCAAAAATGTTATCGGCGAAATTTACACGCGTTTTGAGGCCGCGGGGTTGCGCATAGCTGCGTCGCGAATGGTGCAGCTGTCTGACGCCACCGCAGGGGGATTTTACGCCGAGCATAAAGGTCGCCCTTTTTATGCTGATTTGGTTAAATTTATGACTTCGGGGCCCGTAGTTGTTCAGGTGCTAGAGGGCGAGGGCGCTATTGCCAAAAATCGCGAGTTAATGGGAGCCACAAACCCTCAGGAAGCTGCGGCAGGAACAATTCGTGCCGATTTTGCGACGACCATTGATGCCAATGCAGTACATGGATCAGACTCTCCTGAGTCAGCTGCTCGTGAAATTGCCTATTTCTTCGCTGCTAACGAGGTTTGCGAGCGCTGAAGCGCCCCGCTGACGTTTCATTATGACAGTCGCCAACAGTTTGATCGCGAGCTCCAGTGCCGCAGCCAAGGTCAATCTGTTGGGGCTGAGTCGACAGCAGTTGGAAGACTTTTTTACTGATCTAGGTGAGAAGCGGTTCCGTGCTCAACAGGTGATGAAGTGGATTCACCATCAGGGCGTGGTCGACTTTGCTGCCATGAGTAACTTGGGCAAGGGTCTGCGGGAGCGGCTAGAGGCCCTTGCTACGGTTTCCCCTCCAGAAATAGCGGATCAGCAGGATTCCGCGGACGGAACCCGAAAATGGGCCATTCGGGTGGCCGGGGGCGCATTGGTCGAAGCTGTTCTTATTCCTGAAGCAGGGAGAGCAACTTTATGTGTCTCCTCCCAGGTGGGCTGCAGTCTCGACTGCAAATTTTGCTCCACGGGCAAGCAGGGCTTTCAGCGCGATCTCACCGCAGCAGAAATCATTGGTCAGGTCTGGCTGGCGATTAACTCATATGATGGTTGGCAGTCGGGTAAAGGCAGGATCGTAACCAACGTCGTGATGATGGGGATGGGGGAACCTCTTCTCAATTTTGACAACGTGGTGTCAGCCATGAGCCTTATGACAGATGATTTGGCTTACGGCTTGTCCAAGCGAAAGGTCACCTTAAGCACGTCTGGGGTTGTGCCGGCACTGGATCGTCTGGCGGAGTTCTCTGACGTCAGTTTGGCGGTTTCGTTACATGCCCCAAATGACGAAATCCGCAATAAAATAGTGCCCCTTAATCGCCGCTATCCCATTCAACAACTGTTACAAAGCGCTAAAAACTATATCGATGCTCAGTCAGACCGAAAACGAGTTGTGACCATCGAGTACACGTTACTAGCCGGTGTCAACGATCAACCCGAACATGCCCTGGAGTTGAGCACCCTGCTCAAGGACTTCCCTTGTAAAGTTAACTTGATCCCCTTTAACCAATTTCCGAACTCAGGATTTGATCGACCCAGTGGCAATGCCGTTTCGCGCTTTTGGCAGGTCCTTGTTGACGCGGGCTTTATAGTCACGGTACGAAGTACTCGTGGCGACGATATTGATGCCGCTTGTGGGCAGCTTGTGGGGGAGGTGGTTGATCGGACTCGGCGCTCTGAGCGATACCGTCAGTTGAATTCGGCAAGCCAGACCATTTCTGAGGGCGAGGGATGATGAAGTCAGTAATGTTGGGCTTGGTTACGATGGTGGGGGTTCTGTTCCTGTCATCATGTATCACCGAAACGGTGGGCGGCATAGATAATGAAGGGGACCCTCAGGCGGCTCTGGAGCGGCGTGTCGAGTTGGCTAGGCAGTACATTGGCCGGGGCGACTGGGAAAATGCCAAGCGCAACCTTGAGCTTGCAAATAATATCGATTCGGGCAACGCGTCGGTTCACGAGGCTTTTGGGCTGGTGTACCAAAGCACGGGTGAATACGACCGAGCTGAGGCAAGCTTCAAGCGGGCGCTGCGAATAGATCCCAAGTTGTCCAGAGCGAGAAACAACTATGCCGCGTTTTTATTTTTCCTCGGACGTTACGCCGAGGCAGAGCAGGAGTTTGCGATCGTAGCGGAGGATTCTCTCTACTCGGGGCGCCCATTGGCTTACATCAATTTGGGTATGAGCCGACTGAACCTTGAAAGCAGCGTCGGTGCTGAGGATGCATTTAGTCGCGCTCTGCGAATGGATCGGCGAAACCCCATTGCGCTTTTAGAAATGGGTTACCTGCGACTGGCGGCAGGGGATGTTGCCAATGCTCAGTCCTACTACGGGGTTTATCGTACGGTAGTGCCGCGTCAGTCGCCCAGGGGTTTTATGTTAGGTATTGATATTTCTCGAGCGTCAGGCGATAAAGATGCTGAGAGTAGTTACGAGTTGGCTCTGCGTAATCTCTATCCTGATTCACAGGAATATCAAACACTGCGAGCCCAGCAAGGGTTACAATGACTGAAAATTTCTATCGGTCGGTGACATGAAACAGGAATCACCTATTAAACGGCGCAAGAGCCGTCAGATTATGGTTGGCAACGTGCCCGTCGGCGGCGATGCACCCATTAGCGTCCAAAGTATGACAAACACTGAAACCTGTGACGTGGCTGCGACGGTGGCGCAGGTTCAGGCCATAGCAGATGCAGGCGCCGACATAGTGCGAGTTTCTGTGCCCAGTATGGAGGCGGCGGACGCCTTTAGACACATTCGAGCACAGGTTTCAGTTCCACTGGTCGCCGATATCCATTTTGACCACAAGATTGCCTTGAAAGTCGCCGAGTACGGTGTCGATTGTTTGCGCATCAACCCCGGTAACATTGGCAGAGAAGAAAAAGTTAAAGAAGTGATTGCTGCCTGCAAAGACCGCGACATTCCAATTCGTATTGGCGTCAACGCCGGGTCACTGGGCAAAGAGCTGATGCGGAAGTACCCAGAGCCAACTGCAGAGGCACTGGTGGAATCTGCTTTGCGCAATGTCGACATTCTGGATCGATATAACTTCGAAAACTATAAAGTCAGTGTTAAGGCCTCCGAAATTTTTATGGCTCAGGCAGCCTATCGAAGCCTTGCGACGCAAATTGAGCAGCCGCTGCATTTGGGTATTACTGAAGCCGGTGGCTTGCGGGGCGGTACTGTGAAATCGGCTGTGGGGTTGGGTGCACTGTTGTTGGATGGGATCGGCGATACGATTCGCATTTCGTTGGCCGCCGACCCGGTAGAAGAAGTGAAAGTGGGCTTTGAAATATTGAAAAGCCTAAAGCTGCGTGCGAACGGCATCAACTTCATTGCCTGTCCCAGTTGTTCCCGGCAAAATTTTGATGTGATCGGTACCATGAATGAGTTAGAGCGTCGACTAGAAGATATTCGGACGCCTATGGACGTGGCGGTAATTGGGTGCATCGTTAATGGCCCCGGGGAAGCCAAGGAGGCCGATGTAGGCTTAACTGGAGCAACGCCAAGTAATTTGATTTACCTCGCAGGTGAGCCCGACCACAAAGTCAGCAATCAGGATTTCGTCGATCACTTGGAATCTGTTATCCGCGAACGCGCCGATCAATTAGTATCAGAGCGTGCGGCCGCAGAAGAACAGATCATTCTCCGCAGCACTTAACAGACAGGCCTATGACGGATTATCGATCAGTGCGTGGAATGGTAGACATTCTTCCTGAAGACAGCTTACTTTGGCAGCGGCTTGAAGCGGTCAGTGCTGCTGTTTTGAACCAGTATGGCTATCAGGAAATTCGGTTGCCTATTATCGAAACGACGCAGCTGTTTTCCCGCTCAATTGGCGAGGTCACTGACATCGTCGAAAAGGAAATGTACACCTTTGCTGATCGCAATGATGAGAGTCTTTCGCTGCGCCCAGAAGGCACGGCCGGGTGTGTGCGCGCTGTTGTGCAACACAACCTTCAGCAGACGGTCCAAAAGCTTTGGTATCAAGGCCCAATGTTTCGCTACGAGCGGCCTCAAAAGGGTCGACAGAGACAATTTCATCAGCTCGGTGTAGAGGGGTTTGGCGTTGCAACACCCGACCTAGATGCGGAGTTGATTTTGTTGTCGAGCGCGCTTTGGTGCGGTTTGGGTGTCAAAGAGCTGCTGACGCTGGAGATTAACTCCATAGGAAGCCCTCAGTCTCGAGGACTTTTTAGAGAGGCCTTAGTGGAGTTTCTTTCCGATCATCGAAATGCCTTAGACGATGATAGCCAGCGTCGACTCGAAACAAACCCCTTGCGCATATTGGACAGCAAAAACCCAAATATGCAGGCCTTACTGGGCGGCGCACCCACTCTTGTGGAATTTATCGATGACGAGTCGCGAGATGACTTTGCAACACTGTTGGAGATGTTGGACGCGGTGGGGCAGCCTTATGTAATAAATAACCGCTTGGTGCGGGGCCTCGACTACTACAATAAAACCGTTTTTGAGTGGACAACCGACGCTCTGGGCGCGCAGGGAACAGTTTGTGGCGGAGGCCGTTACGATGGTTTAGTGGCGCAGTTTGGTGGCCGCGTGACACCGGCCGCCGGGTTTGCAATAGGGTTAGAGCGATTGGTGCTATTGCTTAAGGGTTTGGGTCGTCATGTGACGCCTCAGACCGATATTTATGTTGTGACAGCGGGCGATGCAGCTCAACTACACGCATTACCTCGAATCGAGACCCTGAGACAAGCGCTACCTGACCAGGCAATTCAACTTCATCTGGGCGGTGGAAGTTTCAAAAGTCAGTTTAAACGTGCAGATCGCAGCGGTGCCCGATTTGCGCTGGTTTATGGGGACTCTGAACTGGCAAGCGAGTCTGTTACCTTGAAATCATTACGAAGTGAGGGAGAGCAAGTGACCCTCCCAGATAATCAGTTGGCAGAATTTTTAGCTGAATCATTTGCTGAAAAAATTGGAGAGTAGGGCATGGCAGATCATCTGGAAGATGACGAGCAGGTAGAAGCACTCAAGCGTTGGTGGGATGAAAACGGCAAGAGTACGATGGCAGGTGTTGTACTGGCAGTCGCCGGCACCGTGGGCTGGCAACAGTATCAGGGCTGGTCGGTGCAACAGGGCGAGATGGCTTCTGACGCGTGGGGCTCTATAGAAGCGGCCGTGCAATCTGGTGATAGTCGCTCTATCGAAGACATTAACGCTTTAGCGGAGTCTCTGAAGGACGACTTTAGCGGAACGGTTTATGCGCGGTTTGCAGCACTGCAACTTGCCGCACTCGCCGTAGAGGCGGGTGACTTGGATGTTGCAGAGAGTGAGTTGCGCTGGGCCCTAACAAAAGAAGGTGAAAATTCTGAGCTCGGCCAATTGATTCAGCTGCGTCTTGCTAGGGTTTTGGCGGATCAGGGTGATACTTCATCGGCCTTGGCAATTCTGAACTCCAACACAAATGCGTACCCTGCGGCTTATGCGGTGGCGAAAGGTGACATTTTTGTATCAGAGGGTCGACACGCAGAGGCGCTAAATGCCTACCGAGAGGCGCGTGCAGTTTTGTTGGCGCTCGGTAACCCCCCCGGTATTCTAGAGACAAAAATAACGAGCCTTGAATCTCGTCTCGCGTCATCCGAGGAGGCCTCTTGAACTTCGCAAAGCTACCAAAATTATTGCTTGTCTGCTTAGCCGTTACAACGCTGGCGGGTTGCGAAACCATTGGCGGTTGGTTTGCAGACGATGAGTACGACCCAACAGAGCCCGTGGAACTCACTGACATTGATCAGAAGGTCAAATTGTCCAAGCGTTGGTCCACCTCGATTGGTGACGGACAGGGCAAGGGGTTTTATAAGCTAACGCCTGCGCTGGCCGACGGTACTCTCTACGTTGCTGCTGCTGAGGGTATTTTGGCAGCGGTTGATGCCACTAATGGGCGAAAGCTGTGGAGCGCCAAGCTAGGTCTCGCGATTTCGGGAGGGGTTGGCCACTACGAAAACTCGCTGTTTTTGGGTGGCGCCGACGGCACTGTCTTACGTGTTGATGCCAATAATGGCTCTGAGATATGGAGAGCTGAGGTGTCGGGTGAGGTGCTGGCTGCCCCACAGGGTAACGGTGAGTTAGTGGTTGCCCAAACATACGACGGTAAGCTGATTGCTTTTGACTATGAGACCGGCGAACAGCGCTGGGTTCATTTAAGTGATGTCCCGGTTTTAACGCTGCGGGGTACTTCTACTCCTATTGTGGTCGATAACTTTGCTATAGCGGGCTTTGCTGATGGCAAGGTTCTGGCTTTGTCACTTGATAGTGGCAGTGTTGCTTGGGAGGCGCGCATTGCTATTCCCCAAGGGCGATCTGAAATCGAACGAATAGTCGACATTGATGGCAGCATGGCCATGCAAAGCGGCGAGCTTTATGCGGCGAGTTATCAGGGCCGTATTGCGGCTGTGGACCTGCGCGTTGGCCGAAAAATATGGCAGCAAAATGTATCCTCAGTCTCAGGTGTTGCGGTGGGATTTGGTAACGTATACGTGGCTGACCAAGACGGCACAGTCAGCGCGTATTTGCGCAATGGTCAGGGTGTACGCTGGCAAAATATTCAGTTGGGTTATCGTGGGCTCAGTCGGCCCACGGCAATTTCAAGCTATGTTGCGCTTATGGACTTTGACGGCTACTTGCACCTGTTCTCTCAGGTAGATGGCGATATTGTTGGCCGTACGCGTCCAGACAGCAGTGGCGCTCGTGCGGACATGATCGCTCAGGGTAATCGGCTGTATATTTATAGCAATGACGGCAAACTTATGGCCTATGACGTGGCAGGACTGGAATAGCGCTTGCTCCCTGTCATCGCCTTAGTCGGGCGCCCCAATGTTGGTAAGTCGACGTTATTCAATCAATTAACGCGATCGAGAGATGCTTTAGTCGCTAATCTTTCGGGCCTCACTCGGGACCGGAAGTATGGTGAGGGTAAAATTGGTGATGCGCCTTTTATAGTTATTGATACCGGTGGTATCAGTGGTGAGGAATTGGGTATCGACGCCGCTATGGCGGATCAGTCACGGGTGGCAATCGATGAAGCTGATATCGTGCTGCTGCTGGTTGATGGTCGAGCAGGCTTGCATCCGGGTGACGAGAGTCTGGTGTCCTATCTTCGCCAGCGCAGTAAGCCTTTCCATTTAGTCGTCAATAAAATTGATGGAGTTGGGGAAGATATTGCTGCTAGCGACTTTTATCGCTTGGGCTGCTCCCAATTGCACACCATTGCCGCTTCCCATAATCGAGGCGTGCTGCAGTTGATTACTGGTGTTATCGAGGCTTTGCCTCTGGCAGCCCCCGCCGATGCGCTCAATGACCCCAGTATTCGTGTTGCAGTGGTTGGGCGGCCTAATGTCGGGAAGTCTACGCTAGTTAACCGGTTACTTGGGGAAGAGCGGGTCGTTGTTTTTGACAAGCCTGGCACCACCCGAGATAGCGTTTACATTAGGTATGAGCGCCACGATCAGGCGTACACGCTGATTGATACAGCGGGTGTGCGACGGCGCAAAAACGTTCGCGAAGTGGTCGAAAAATTCTCTATCGTAAAGACACTCAAAGCGATCAACGAAGCACATGTTGTTATTTTGTTGATGGATGCCCACGAAGGTTTAGTCGAGCAAGACCTGCACCTTTTGGGACAGTGCATCGATGCAGGTCGTGGTCTGGTTGTCGCTATTAATAAATGGGACGGCATTGCGAGTGATGAGCGCGACTGGATTCGCTCTGAGCTGAATCGCCGCCTACAGTTTGTCGACTATGCCGATGTGCATTTTATTTCAGCGCTACACGGTACAGGGGTTGGGCACCTTTATGAGTCCATTCACCAGGCACACCGAGCTGCGACCACGTCACTCAATACCAATAAATTAACGCGTATTCTCGAGGATGCCGTTGCCACTCATCCGCCACCACTGGTGAATGGCCGTCGGGTTAAGTTGCGCTATGCGCATGCGGGCGGGCAAAACCCGCCGATTGTTGTGATCCATGGCAGCCAAACCGATGCGCTTCCCGCCAGTTACGCACGCTATCTTGAAAAAACGTTTCGTCGCGTGTTGGAGCTTCATGGCACCCCCATTCGTATTCAATATCGCACGGGGGATAATCCCTATGCGGGGAAGCGGAATAAACTGACCCAGCGGCAAGAGAGTCGGCGTCAGCGGCTTATGTCCCACATTAAAAAGGCTGAGAAGAAAAAAAAGCAGCGTAAGGGGCAATAAAATACATTCACGCTGTGAATGCCAAAAATACTTAGCATTTCCTTTAAAAATACCCTCGGACCCATTAGCATCCCGATCTACTTAAATCAGCGGCCGCATTGAGCCCAATTTCTTCGACAGTAAAGGAGTCGTTATGAGTCATTATACGGATACGATCGGCGAGTTAGAGGGCGTAGTTGCCCAAGCGGGATCATCTTGGGCAGACATTAACCCCGAGTACGCTGCACGGATGAGGGCTCAGAATCGCTTTAAAACTGGAATTGATATTGCGCGCTACACTGCCGATGTTATGCGCAACGATATGGCCGCCTATGACGCGGATCCAGCGCACTACACGCAGTCTCTGGGTTGCTGGCATGGTTTTATTGGTCAACAAAAACTGATTGCTATTAAAAAGCACTTCGGAACTACGGACAAAAAGTACCTATACCTCTCGGGTTGGATGATTGCCGCCCTACGCTCAGAGTTTGGCCCGCTTCCTGATCAGTCAATGCATGAAAAAACATCGGTGCCTAGCCTTATTGAAGAGCTGTACACCTTTTTACGGCAAGCCGATGCCCGAGAGATGGGTGGACTTTTCCGAGCCCTCGACGCAGCACGTGCAGCTGGCAACGATGTAGAAGTTCAGGGAATCACCAAGCAAATCGAAGATTTTCAAACCCACGTTGTGCCAATCATTGCCGATATTGATGCCGGTTTTGGCAATGAGGAAGCTACTTACCTGTTGGCTAAAAGCATGATCGAGGCTGGTGCTTGTGCTATCCAAATTGAGAATCAAGTTTCTGATGAAAAGCAGTGTGGCCACCAGGATGGAAAAGTCACTGTTCCTCATGCCGATTTTCTGGCTAAAATTCGCGCGGTTCGTTACGCCTTTTTAGAGTTAGGCGTTGAAAATGGCATTATCGTGGCGAGAACAGATTCTTTGGGCGCGGGTTTGACCAAGCAAATTGCAGTGACCGATGCCCCAGGAGATCTCGGTGACAAGTACAACAGTTTCTTGGACGGCGATTACATTGATTCTGCCGACGACATTGCCAACGGTGACGTTGTTGTAAAAGCCAATGGCAAGTTATTGAAGCCTGCAAGACTGGCGTCAGGCTTGTTCCAATTCAAGAAAGGTTCAGGCGTTGACCGAGTTGTTCTCGACTGTATTACATCATTGCAAAATGGCGCTGACCTTATTTGGATCGAAACCGAAAAACCGCACGTTGGTCAGATTGCCAGTATGGTGAATCGCATTAGAGAAGTCGTGCCCAATGCCAAGTTGGTGTACAACAACAGTCCCAGCTTTAACTGGACACTTAGCTTCCGTCAGCAAGTGTTTGATGCCTGGTCCGAGGCCGGTCAGGACATGACTGCCTATGATCGCGATGCCTTGATGGGGGCCGAGTACGATGGCACAGACTTGGCGACAGAAGCTGATGCGCGTATTCAGTCGTTTCAGGCTGATGGTGCCCGGGAAGCCGGCATTTTCCATCACCTGATTACCCTGCCCACTTACCATACAGCGGCGCTTTCAACCGATAACTTGGCCAAGGAGTACTTTGGTGAGGCCGGTATGCTGGGTTATGTCGCGGGGGTTCAGCGCAAGGAACTTCGCCAAGGAATTGCCTGTGTGAAGCACCAAAACATGGCGGGCTCTGACATGGGGGACGATCACAAAGAGTACTTCTCTGGTGATGCTGCGCTCAAAGCTGGTGGTGCAGATAACACCATGAACCAATTTGGCTAAAGTTTAGTGTCTAAGAAGTGATCCTGCCCTCAGACCTGTGGTCTGGGGGTTTTTTTATGGCGTTAGATGTCATTTGCTTGAGGCAGATAGAGGACCTTCGGCTAAAAAGCCGTTTAGCGCAATTAGGCTGAAACCCCTTTCAAGGGTGCGCGTTTCCAGCCAAACACTCACACCTTTGAGGCTTAATCGTAGGTTCAGTGCTTGAGGCTGCGCGATGGCAGTGAGTCAGTATTGTGCCACTGGGTATGGTGCTGTTGGCTTGTTGAGTCCTTTAAAGCCTAGCCAGCTCGCCACTCCCATGCTTAGTCTGTCAGTGGTAACCGCCGCAATGTTCAGGCAGGCCTGTTGTCAGGGTTTTCTTAAAGTGAATTAATTGACGCTTCAGGCAGGCTGTTGTGTGCCTTTAGGCTTCGCTTTTATCTGCATCGCCTGTTTGGCTGAGCTTGTGGAATTTCCCCAGGGCCCTTGTATTGTTCCCTCACTCCGTCGCATGCTATCGACATGAAATGGGAAAATATTGATTCACAAGTTTGTTCGGTGGCCCGTGCGCTTTCCATTGTTGGAGAGCGCTGGACGCTATTGATTATACGCGACGCTTTTAAAGGCACGCGGCGTTTCGATGAGTTCTACCGCAACCTCGGAGTCACCCGTCATCGTCTTGCAGAGCGCCTGACTGGCTTGGTGGAGGCTGGAGTGATGACTCGAGTACCTTATTGCGATCGACCTGCTCGCTATGAGTATCGGTTAACTCGAATGGGTTTGGGGCTTTATCCAGTACTCATGACTTTAGGCAATTGGGGCGATGCGTGGCTTGATAAGGGGCAGGGTCCCCCTACTGAATATTGGCACGCAGGCTGTGGCAATCTTGCTAAGCCCGTATTAAGTTGTAGTGAGTGTGGTGAGTCTCTTCGGCCAGAGGAGGTTTCGGCGCGCCCCGGACCGATCATGCAATCGTACATGCAGACATTAATAGAAGAGGGCGCCACAGTGCCCCCCGAGGCGGCGCTTCCCGCTGCCGCCGCAGATTTTTCCGTGTTGCAAAATGGCCAAAAGGTAGGCAAAAATAATGAATCAACAAGTTAACCAACTCGTCATGAACGCGTCGGATGAAATATTGGCCGGCCCCGATGGTACACAACGAGCCCCCGAAGAAGAGCAGGATTTTCGCAAGCAACGCCTAGCGGCAGCCCTGCGCATTTTTGGAAAATTTGGATTTGATGAGGGCATTGCAGGGCACATTACGGTGCGTGATCCTATCGATACAGAAACGTTTTGGGTGAACCCCATGGGACGTTCGTTTAAGCAGGTGTGTGTGTCCGATCTGATTCGTGTCGATCACGACGGACAGATTGTTGAAGGTAAGGGTATCTTAAATGGTGCCGCTTTCACCATACATGGTCACATTCATCAGTCACGTCCAGAGGTTATTGCAGCCGCCCACGCCCACTCTATTTACGGTAAGGCTTGGTCATCTTTGGGGCGATTATTAGATCCTATTACTCAGGATGCCTGCGCGTTCTATGGTGACCATGCGTTACTCGATGATTACACGGGTGTAGTCGTCGACATGACAGAAGGTGAGCGTCTAGCCAGTATATTGGGGCAGAAAAAGGCGATTATCATGCAAAATCACGGGCATTTAACGGTAGGTGGTTCTGTGGAGGAGGCCTGCTGGTGGTATGTCACCATGGAGCGTAGCTGTCAGGCGCAGCTTCTCGCTGAGGCTGCGGGAAAGACGCGTCCTATACCTGACGATATGGCGGAGCATACGCAACAGCAGGTGGGTAGCAGGCAGGCAGGATGGTTCAGTGCTCTGCCAATGTTCGATGTCATTATGGCGGAGCAACCCGACTTGCTAGGGTAGAGCCTCTACGGATTCTGCCCAAGCCTCGATGGTGGCGTATTCAGGTTCATCCGTACTGTAGCGGGTACCACCGCCATGACCATTACCTGAAATCTTACTGGTGAGCCTAGCGGCGGACTCTTCATCAATGTAAACGATGAAGGACTCATAGTTATCATTGACGCTGTCAGACTCCAGTCGCAATCCCCCTGGTGCTCCGGCACGCCCGTGGCAACCCGAACTGGTGCAGCCGCCTTTGCTGCTCACAATGAGCTTATTCACGTCATCTTCATAGACTTGACGAACTGCAGTCGTTGGATCGGTCGGCGTGTCGCCAGTATCCCCACTGCCCCCACTATCTCCGCTGCCGCCACTATCTCCGCTGCCTCCGTCGCCATCTTTGATCGAGGTTGCGCCCAGTCCACGGACGGCTTGCACTGTCTCAAGGAGCTCAATCGCTACCTCGCTAGGCTCTGCAATACTGACAACAGGCCCACACAAACCTAGCGCGAGTAATCCGGTGGACAGGAGTCTTGATGATCTTGACATGGTTTTTCCTCATTCACTGACCCCATAAACTAGAGATTGCCGAGTCTGGATGCAATGGCTCTTTTTAAGCGGATCGTGCAGCCTGATTACGTGGTGTTCTGAATGCATAGAGTAAACAAATAATGATGATGACTTCAATGGCCAGCAATGGCCAGTGCAGCATGGTTACCTGCGCGACTTTGTCTATGATATCGAATTCTTCGGCGAAAATTTGGTAACACAGCCAGGCAGAGCCCATCCCCATTAGATAGGCCACCTGCTTTGCCATATCAAGTTGAGCCAGTCGCCGGTTGTCGACAAAGAGTAGCGTCTCACAACGAACGAGATAGCTACCCAAGGCAAAGGTAAATTGGTATCCCAGGTAAACAAAGAGCGCTAGAGGCTTTTCAAGGGGGTAAACGAGGACGGCCAGAACCCCTAGAAAAATGATTAGCTCAACACTAATGGAAAGTCGAAAGAACCAATAGGGGCTGAAAATTCGATGATATTGAGTCGCCACGACAAGCGTTGCTAATGCCAACCCGATGCCTCCCGCAGAAAATATGGCAGGTGACAGGGGTTCGTAAAGAGTAAAGACGGCCCCAATGGACAGCCCCAAAAATAATGAATTGAAGAATTTGTAAGTGAGAAACCAGCCAAAATTGATGGCGTCGTTGTTCAAGGATTGCACAGCCACTCAGTAGTCAACTCCTTTCCTAGCCTGAATGCCAGCGCGATAGGCATGCTCAATGTCTTTGACCTCTGAGATGGTGTCCATCACCGAACGCAGCTCGGTGCCGCCGCCCCGGCCAGTTACAACAACGCTTTGATGAGCTGGGCGGCCTGTAATTGCTGCAAGAACAGCGTCCTCAGGGAGGTACTTAAAAGCCAGCATATAGGTGAGCTCATCTAAAATAACAAGATCAAGGGATTCATTTTGCAGCATTGCCTCTGCAATTTTCCAGGTACGCTCTGCAGCTGCTATGTCGCCACTGCGGTCTTGTGTGTCCCAGGTAAAGCCCGTACCCATTTGGTAGAACTCTACTTCCGGGCAGTGATCGCGAAGATAGTGCTCTTCTCCGGACAGTTGGACTCCCTTGATAAACTGGACGACGCCAACTTTCTGTCCGTATCCAAGAGCTCGCAGTACCATCCCAAATGCCGAGCTGGTTTTTCCTTTACCATCGCCCGTCAACAGAATCGCTACTCCTCTGTCAGTGGTTGCCGCGGCGACCCCCGCATCTACGGAGGCTTTCTGTTTTTCCATGGCGCGTTTATGGCGCGCTTCTTTGTCGTTATTCTCCATAGATAATCCCTCTAGATACTGTAGCGAAGGCCTAGGTATGCGGCCCTGGGGATTTGATTATAGTCCCTGACCTGAGGGTCGCGGTTGTCTGTGAGATTTTCAATGCGTCCTGTTACACGAAGCGATTGGGTTACGTTGAACGCGAGGCTAGCGTCTAGGCGTTCGGTGTCAGGCATGGGTGCTCCAGCGGTATCAACCGAGTCCCAAGCGAATCGTGCTGTAAGCGCAGCGACTACTAAACGGTTTTGCCACAGCACACTACTGGCAGCGGCCCATTCGGGACGATAAGGTCTTTGCTGTTGGGCACTCGACTCTGTCTCATTCCAAGTAATGTTTGCCATGAGGCGCCAGTTTGTAAGAAAAGCGGTCTCGCCCGCGATTTCTAAGCCCTGAGACGTAGTTGTGCCCGTACCCTGCAGGTAACCCGAGAAGCTCGCCATATCAAAATAAATTTCGTTTTCGATCTCCTGATCAAACCAGGTAATTTCTAGCCGCTGGTTTGGTTGGCCCCAGCTTAGGCCTATTTCCCAGCCCTGGCTTTTTTCTTCGGTAAGTGCCGTGGTCGCTGCTGGAGCGTAACTAAAAGGTCCTGAGTTGTAGGCTATTTCGTAAAGACTGGGTGCGCGAAAGCCGGTGCCAACGGCAGCTCTCACGATCAAAGGGTGATCGGTGCCAGCAAGCTGTTGCTGTAAGCTGACTCGCCACGAGGTATGCTGGCCGAAATCGTCGTTGTCATCCCATCGTGTTCCCACTGTGAGCGCGCCGGCCAGCACATCAAGGTCATACTCTCCCCAAACTCCGAGGTTATCCCGACTGCGTTCGTTGCCCCCATCAACAAGCGACTGGTCGGCTGCATCCACTCCCAGTGTTAAACGGTGCCCCAACGCTGGAGACAGGGAGCCAATCCAAGACACTTCTTCCTGCTCGCCTTCGGTTTCAAAGGATAATATGTCTGCACTATAAAACGCTCTTTCAATGTCAGTCTTTTCATAGCTGAGTGACGAGTCGATCACGGCGTTTTTGAAATTCGCCGAAATTCGCACCGCAGATTGGTCAAAGGTATCGGTGCACGCACCAATTTGAGCAAAAGTCGCTGTATCAAAACAGCCGTCATAGTCGTTATCGCCATTGATGTCGTGCACGCTACCGATCACCGTGAGAGCGTCGGTTAAGCTCAATGAGGCTGTGCCATGGATCGTGGTGTTACTGTAGCCGTCATCGTCACGCAATTGGTTGTCAGAGGGCCTGGCATTGAAACCGTCGGTGCTTAGGTCGGTGATGGATAGCGAGCCGCGAAATACTTCCGCGCCGCCAGCAACAAAGCCCCCTAA
>JAQWYY010000239.1 GCA_029253705.1 Luminiphilus sp.
ACACGGGTCAGACAGCGAGACAGGTGCTGCAACTCGGTCTTGTTAGTTACATGGAAGACTTGCAAGAGAGCCCCGGGCAGGCAGAGGAAATTTCAGCGGCTTTACGGTTCTATATGACCGGCGACGGAGCCGATGAAACTGACCACGGGTTTGCCACGAAAGGCAGCGACCCGGTCATACCAGGTCCCACTTACGGCGATATCAGTACGGGTAAAAACCTCAACGGAAAAATTGCCGGAGGTAGCTTAGCGGGTACGGGTGAGACCGAAATGTTAATCGACGATGAGTTCTTTGGTTGGAGTGCAGGGCTGGACGCTACGCCACTTCCTATCGAGCTGGTCTACGTGTGGATGGACTCACTAGCAGCAGAAGCGACAGACGAGGTGACGCCGGCGGTCACAGTAGCCAGTGGGGAAGAGATCCTTATTGGTACGCCCATGATTTCAAGCACTGGAGTTCATTATCGGCAGCTGATTCAGAAGTTTTTATCGGTAGCGGTGAACTTTTCCCAGGGCACAAATGACTATCTCCAAGCCGACTTCCCCAACATGCTGGGTGAGGAAAAACCGGGCAAAGGTTACTCGGCAGGTGCCCACGACTACGACGAGGCTTTCGGTTACTACGGCGCCTCGAGGGATCTCAATGACTACACCGACGATGAGGCTGCCGGCAAAGGCGGGCGCGCTGAATATGGCAATGGCTATTACGACTCAAACGGCGATGGCTTAATCGACCTGAGAAGTGAGTTTATTTTTGGCCATGCGCAAAACTGCGCAAAGCGTGATCGAAAAAAGAATGCCGAGGGCGTTGCTTATACCGACTATTCCAAATCGGCAATGGACGCTTTTTTGGTGGGTCGTCGAATTCTTCAAAATGCTGAGGAAGCCGGGGAGCTGACGGTTGAGGCAGATGCCGCATTGCAGGGTCAAATCGAAATCGCTGCAATGACTTGGGAAAAGTGTATTGCGGCCACGGTTGTCCATTACATCAATGATGTCTCAGATGATATGGCTGACTTTATCCCGCCTTATTACGCCGACCTTTCCAATTTCATCAATTTGTCTAAGCACTGGGGTGAAATGAAAGGGTTCGCTTTGGGTTTGCAGTTTAGCCCAGTGTCTCCCTTTCGAACCGGCGAAACAGGGAAGGATGTCGCAGATCTGAAGCGAGTGCTGTCGCTCATGGGGGACGCGCCGGTGTTGGCCGATGGTTCCCAAGGCGGTCAGCCTGCCACCACAGCTTCTCCTTCAGATGCCATTCAGAACTACTTAACAGGCTTGCAAGAGGCGCGGGACATTTTGGCAGAGGCCTATGGATTCGAGCCGGAAGTGGTTGAGATTTGGTAGTCAATCAAGACTACGCGAACGAAAATTATTGGGCGTTATAACCATTGACGCTCGAATTTCAGGCGCCGCAAACCGGCGTCTTTTGTTGTTTTTAGTTTGAGGACATTTGGAATGTCAAAGAGGTTGAGTGGCCTGCTGTTTTATTGCCTGATGATATTTGCGGTTACGGCTTGTACTGATAGTGGGGGGGATGTGGCCCCCACACCAATTCCTGGTGACGGTACGGCCGGTGGTGATACGCCAGACGACCCTTCGGGTGGCAGCGGGTCTGGGGAATACTCAGTAGCAGAAATGTTAACGGCTTATGTCGATGAGATTGTGGCACCAAATTACGCGGCCTTGGTGTCTTCGGCACAAGCTATGACGGATTCTGAGGGTGAGCTTCATGCCTATTGCGACGCTATCGGAACAGAAAATGAGTCTGTAACCCATTCAATTGCGCAAGATCAATGGCGAACCCTAGCGTCACAAGTTCAGCGTGCCGAATTACACGCGATAGGGCCCGCTGCGGAAAACGCATTCAGTCTGCAATATCGCCTCAATTCGTACATGTTTGGTTCATTGAGTACCTGCGGTGTTGACGGTATTGCGGCGTTGGTGGATGAGAATTTTGACATCGCTAACCGCTCAATTAATCAGCGCGGCATCGGAGCTTTGGAGTATCTCCTGTTTAATGAGACGCTAGAGCACTCCTGTCCCCCTCAGGCTTCTGCAACGCAGAGTTGGAATGAACTGAGCTCCGGGCAAAGAAAGTCGAAGCGCTGTGAAGCGGCAATGCTTATTGCCAAAGATATTGCTGAAGCGGCTGAAGCTATCGCGACCCGCTGGGACCCCAGTGGCGGTGATTTCCGAGCGATTTTCTTAGCTGAAGATCGCTTGTCAGAGAGCCTGCAGATAACCACCGATGGCCTTTTTTACATCGAGGAGGGGGCAAAGGATGCAAAGCTGGGTAACCCCTTAGGCATTATTGAGGCCTGCTCTTCGCTGACCTGCCCTGAGCAAATTGAATCTCCGTTTAGTAGAACGTCCCTTCGTCAAATTATTAATAACGTCAAGGCATTTGAAACGATTTTTGTCTCCAACGAAGCCACAGGATTTGACGCGCATATTGTCAGCGAGGGGTTTCCCGAGGTCGCCCAGCGGTTTGTTGATAATTTGTCGGAGACACTTGCCTTAGCTGAGAGCATTGACGTTTCACTCTCAGAGCAGGTTCAGCTTGTACAAACGGCCTCGGATGACGCGGAGTGTGCTAATGCATTCGCAAATCCAGACAGCCCTTCCGATCGATTCCCCACTTGCACGCTTTACGGACTGATTAAGCGAGTAGTTGACGACTTGAAAATTGATTTTGTCACTATCGTCAATGTTTCTGTGCCGGGTGGCTCTCAGGCTGACAACGATTAATGCAAATTTTAAAAACTGATGAATGTGAGTTAAGCATGAAGTGTTTAGTGGGTGTCGTTGCGCTAGTTAGCGTAGGTGCAGCTTTTGCAGAAAATTCTGTGCTTGAGGAAATCACCATTATTGGCAGTCGCACAGATGCTCGAGAAATCTCGGGCTCTGCCTATGTTATCAACGAGGAAGACCTTGAACGTTTTGACTATATCGATCTCAAGAAAATCCTGGCCCAAACCCCGGGGGTCTATATTCGAGACGAAGATGGGTACGGGCTGCGTCCCAATATTGGAATCAGGGGTGCTGCTGCGGAGCGAAGTCAAAAAATCACGCTTATGCGCGATGAGATTCTAATTACGCCTGCGCCGTATTCCGCTCCCGCGGCCTATTACGTGCCTAATGTGAGCCGCATTTCAAGTATGGAGGTGGTAAAGGGCCCAGCAGCTGTTACCCATGGCCCTCACACCGTAGGGGGGGCAGTGAATTTGGTCTCTGCTCCTGTTCCTAGCGCTGCTATGGGTGTGGTAGACCTCAGCTACGGCTCTGATGGCTATTACAAGGCCCAAGCCGCATATGGAAACATGAAAGGTAATTTCGGCTACCTCGTTGACGTCCTGACTTACGGCGCCGATGGCTTTAAGAGTATTGACGGTCATGGTGACTCTACGGGCTTTGAACGCTCTGACTTTGGCATCAAGCTGCTTTATCAGAATCCGGAATCACCTCGTGATCACAAGGTATCCCTGTTGATCGAAGGGGGAGAGGAGGGGGCTGATGAAACGTATTTGGGACTCGCCGACGCCGATTTTATAGACAACCCCTATCGACGCTATGCCGCATCGCAGCTGGCACGATTCGAGTCTGAGCATATTAATGTGCTCTTAAATTACTCACTGTCCCTGACCCAAAACACTCGCTCTAATGTGAAGGTATATTGGAACGATTTTGATCGGTCATGGAACAAGTTGGATGGCTTTTTGGCCGGTCCAACGCTGCAAAAGGTTTTGCAAGCGCCGACTCAGTATCAGGATCAGTATTTTGTATTAACCGGACAGAAAAACTCTGCCCTGACAGACGATGAAATTTTGGATGTCACCAATAATGATCGAGCATATGAAAGTAGCGGCATCCAGTGGTCAATTTCAGATCAAAGAACTCTTGGATCTATTACCTTATCGTCTCGCGGGGGTATTCGGCTGCATCAAGATCAAGTGGAGCGAAATCATCAGCCAGCCACTTACTTAATGACCAACTTTCAAATGATTCCCGATGCGGTGCCAAGAGAGCCAAAGGTCGTGAATAAGGCCGAAAGTGAGGCCTTGGCGGTTTATGGCATCACCCGAATCAGCCTCGGTGGATTTTCCATAGATCTGGGTGTCCGGCATGAAGACATTGACGGTGAGGTCTTCAATCAGCTGACTGGCGAACGGTTGAAACGCTCTCAAGCATTAACCTCACCATCGATTAGTGGTATCTGGGAGGTTTCGGACAATATGTCTTTTTTTGGAGGCATCTATGAGGGTTTTTCTCCTGCGGGGCCTGGATCAGATGCCTCCCACGAGGACAGCACGAATTACGAAATTGGTGGACGCTTTAACAACGGCGGCAGTGAATTATCTTTGGTCGGTTTTTATAGCGACTACGGTAATCTCATCGGTCGCTGCCGTGTCAGCGACACCAGTTGCGAGCCGGGTTCAGAGTTTAACGGTGGTGAAGTTGAGATTTTTGGCGCAGAGTTATCCGCACTTCATACTTTGGTAATTTCAGAAAGTCTCTCGCTGCAGGGTGCCCTAAGTTATACCTATAGCGAATCTGAATTTGCCACTACGTTTTTTTCAGGATTCCCGCAGTGGGGTTTGGTAAAAGCTGGAGACGAGGTTCCCTACATTCCTGAGAGCGTGGGCAGTCTGCGCATTAGCCTGTTAGGGGACCGCTGGCACATAGACAGCACCCTCGACTTTCAGTCGCAGATGCGAGAGGTTCCTGGCGCAGGTGCCATTACCGAAGAATTGCATAGCGATGGGTTTGCCATTTTGGACCTCAGCGCCACTTACGACATGACAACCCATGTTTCTCTGCAGGCGTCTTTACTTAACGTAACTGACGAAGCTGCGATAGTGTCTCACCGTCCGTTCGGAGCTAGACCTAACCGTCCTCAATCAATTGTTGGACGCATTCGCTATTCGTTCTGATTATTCATCATGCTAGATGCCGCACAATTGATCATTACGCCGCTGCTATATGTCAACGACCCTGCCAAGCGGCTTTTTTGGATGCATATTTTGGGTTCAGTTGTTCTTGCCGCTTGGTACTTTAGGGCCGAATCACCGGACTTGGGCCCCGCGGCTCTTGCTCGTCGCTTGCTCTGTAAAAAGTATTGGTGGAACGCCTCCACACGCATTGATTACGCGCTGTTATTTTTCAATGCGGTTCTCAAACTCGTCGTGTTTATTCCGATACTGGGAGGCCAGCTGGGGATAGCGCTCATTACCGCTCGCGTCTTGCACCTTCATGTTTTGGACGCGCCGCAAATTTCCGCAGGCCCAATTTTTGTGTCGCTGAGTTTTACTTTGGTGGCTTTTGTCTTTGATGATGCTACCCGTTTCCTCACGCACCTAGCCATGCACCGTAACCCGTTCTTGTGGCGCATTCACCGGCTTCATCACTCTGCAACGACGCTGACTCCGTTTACTGTTTTTCGAACTCACCCCCTCGAAAGCTTCATTAACTACTTGCGATCAATTGTTGCTTTGGGGCTGATTTCTGGGGTGTTTATTTGGGGCTTTGGTGCGCAACTTCAGGTTTGGGATATTTTGGGCGTAAATGCGTTGGGGTTTTTACTAACCTTGGCCGGATCTAATCTGCGGCATAGCCATATTCCCTTGGAGTTTGGATCATTCGAACGTTTTATCATTAGCCCGGCCCAGCATCAGCTTCATCATTCTATAGACCACGGACACGGCAATTTGGGTGCCTACCTCGCCCTTTGGGATCGGTGGAATAAGTCTTTTATCTGGGGCTCTTCGGCAGACAACCTTACATTCGGGCTCAGCGATTATGAGGAAAAGGCCTCGCCCAATAGAGGGTTGCCCGTGGGTGATTTTTCCCACTAGCTTTTGATCTCCGGCGCTACAGTAAGTCGGTATAGCCTGCTGTAAGGAGAGTTTTGGGTAGGTTAAATAAGCTGTGCCATTGGATTACGGGATCATTGCTCGGCGTTAATAACCGCACCCTAGTTGCATCAAAAGTTATTAGGTTGGTCACGGTTAGCCTGTGACAGCTTACAGGTAACGGCTAATAAAACCTTGGCTTAGCTCAGCCTCTGAGACTCTTGAGATTTTTAGTGCGCTCAAGACCGGCCACGCGTACAAACCGCGGAGCTCCCTCGGTGTTTTCATAAATTTTCGCACCTCAATAGACAAGCCACTGAGGGATAAAAAGCGAACCTAATGTCGGATGCGAGAAATCTAACCCTTGCAGTGAAAATCAAATGTATTGATGCTACGGGTAAGATTAAGCGATACGACGATGGAATTATGATCATTGATTTACTCCAGCGGGTTTCTATGTGGCGGGTTTTCGCCATGCTGATGCTCTGCTGTGGTGCCCCCGCAGCCGTTGCCAACTGCGTAGAGTTGTCGGGAGACGCTAGGCAGGGGGGCTTGTTGTGGGGACAAGTGGCACCGACTGCGCTTGTGACCGTGGATGAAACTTTAATATTGGTCATGCCCAGCGGAGCGTTTGTTTTGGGGTTAGGGCGCGACGCACCCAAAGAGCAGGCGCTCTCAATTGTCTACGCTGGTGACCGCTGCACCCAAACCGTGGCAGTCGCGCAGAGACAATACAACATCCAGCGCGTTGAGGGCGTTCCCCAAAAGACCGTCACGCCTCCCAACGATGTGCTCGAGCGGATTGCTCGAGAGCGCGCGCTGGTTCGCAAGGCTAAAGCTCAGCGTATTGAGCGTCCCGAGCTGCTAGAGGCGGTACAAGCGGGGCTTTCTTGGCCTGCAACGGGCAGAATCAGCGGAGTTTACGGCAGCCAAAGATTTTATAATGGCACTCCCGGTTCACCCCATTACGGTGTCGATGTGGCGGTGCCTACGGGGCATCCTGT
>JAQWYY010000243.1 GCA_029253705.1 Luminiphilus sp.
GCAGCACTTGTTGGTTTTGATTCGGGGCAGGGGGATCAATGTGCCATGGCTAGTGCCGCTAAAGCACTAGCCAACGAATGCTTTCAGTTGATCAGTGATGAGGCCGTGCAAATGCATGGCGGCATGGGGGTAACCGATGAGCTAGATATTGGGTTGTTTTTAAAGCGTTCGCGAGTCTGCAACCAGCTGCTAGGCAACACCCATTGGCACCGCCTACGGTACGCTGAACGCGCAGGGTTTTAACGCCCATGTTGTAGGTGCATAAGTCTTAAGGCTTATTTTGCACCCTCTGTACAAGCTACAGTTTGTGGGTGTTGTTAGTGTGCCTCGACCAGGAACTGATCGTACCAACGCCGAAATTTAGCGAAGGGCCCATCGCCGTCGCACAGTACGGGGCGTTCAAAATATCGCTTACGCTGCCAAATGATTTGGTCTTCCTCCATCTGCTGGCAAATATTGGCGATTATCGCTTGTCCCACGCTTTTACCGAGGGTTTCAGCAGTAGCCTTGGGCTGGATGAACGCATACATGGCATGACTAACTTCTCGCTCTACTGGCGTGATGTTGGCGAGTAAAATCGTATCGTAGATGCCGCTGAAGCGAACCACCGATAGCCCTGTGCCGTAACTTCTGGTTTCGATTGCCCCATCAACGACTCCACGGGGAGTCGGCTGGCGGGTTACAAATTTTGCATGTCGCTTGTAGCCATCGAAGGACTGAATTTCAGCTTCTGGTACCTCTGAAGTGCCATGCACGTAGTGAAAATGGGCGCCATCGACACCGTTCTCACCGATCTCCTGCATGTGTGAGTGAATCTCCCACTCATGGCGATCAAATCCCGTCCAGTCTGTATTGCCGGCTAAAGCCTCCTCGATGGGTTCAGGTTCCCAGGTAGGTGCCTCCTTGTTGGGGTGATACCAAACAAGAATTTGTTGGTTAATTTCCCTGACTTCCCATGCACCCAGAAGTGCTTCGCCCTTGGCGACTCGTGGAGGCAAATTCTTGGCATAAGGGATGTGAGTGCATTGACCCTCACCATTCCATTGCCAGCCATGAAACGGGCACTCGAGACTTTCACCCACAACCCTCGGCCCTTTGCCCGCGTTGTCGCGAATTCCGTAGCCCAAATGAGCGCCCATATGAGGGCAGTAGGCGTCAACCACGCGAGCAGCGCCGCTCTCTGTTCGAAAAGCCACCAGCTCTTGCCCAAAGTAGCGCAGGGGCACTGCGTCGCCGATCTCAAGATCACTTGCATATAAAACCTGAAACCACCCCATCGGCATGGGAAGAGGGCATCGTTGTGAATCACTCGCAATCATCAGTTAACGCTCTTAAGTCTTAGGGCCTGATGCACAGTTTACTTGAGCTTGGCTTTTAAAAATTACTCCAGATGGTCTAGACAGTTGGAGCATGATTTCGGGGAAAAATGGCTGTGTGATAAGTACACTCGAAGTGCTGCCGGAATTAATTTTCTGGCCAAAGGTTATTGAGGTTTCTCGTGAGACAGGATTGAAGCCACCACATTACGGCAAGGCAAATCGATGGGGGATCACCGAGGTGGCGTTACAGTAGGAAATTAACCGGAGGTTCGCGTGAAACAATTGATAAGGGATCTCACTGAAGAGGGCGAATTCTTCGAGACGGTGGCGATGGATTTTCCTGAGGCTAATGCCGAGCCCATGATGATTTACCGCAACTCTCCGCAAACGTTACTGGACATCATAGAAGCTGCTAGAGCCCATGAAGATCAAGAATTTCTAGTTTATGGCAAGCGGCGTATTTCTTTTACGCAGTTTTTCGTCGCCGTCGATAGGTTGGCCGCCTATTTACAATTAAATGGTTTAAAGCCCGGCCTTCGTTTGGCTATAGCCATGCGAAATAACCCTGAATGGCTCATCGCATTTGCCGCAGGAGTTGTTTCGGGCGCGGTAGTTGTGCCCATTAATAGTTGGGGAAAGCGTGGTGAGCTGCTTCATGCTTTGGAGGATTGTGAACCTCACGTTTTAGTGTGCGACAGACCTCGGGCGGCGCTGCTCAAGGATGCTTTGCCCACAGTGCAATTTATCGTCTCTGAGCCCGGTGCAGACAGTCTTCGCGACGTGGGCCGTCACCATACTGATTTTGCAGAGGCGTTATGCCACGCCGGGCCGCGAAGCGTTGCTACCCCGCAACCCGATGAGCTCGCGCTGATTCTTTATACCTCTGGCAGTACAGGCGCTCCAAAGGGTGCTATGCACAGCCATCGGGCTGCTACCCAGGCGATCTTTAACATGATGTTTACCGGTATATTGTCGTTGTCGGTTGAAGGGCCGCGAGGCTTGCAGGGTGGTGCAGTGCAGGAAAAAACGCTGCTTACGGTGCCGCTTTTTCATGCAACTGGGCTACTGGGGTCTTTTTTGTTGCCCTGTGTGACCGCGCAAACAATTGTGATTTTAGAGAAATGGGATCCGCAAGTTGCGCTGAAGCTTATCGATGAAGAGCGTATTACCTTGTTCAGTAGCGTGCCCGCGTTGGTGAAAGAGCTTTTGAGCCAACCCAATCTTGACGACTTTGATATTGGTAGCTTGCAGCGCGTCGCCTCGGGTGGGGCCGCGATGCCAGCGGATTTACCGGACTTAATTGCACAGCATGTCAGTAATCCCAGCCCGTCAGCAGGGTACGGCATGACGGAAACTCTGACTGTGGGAAGCCAGGGCGCAGGAGCGATCTTTGATGCCCAGCCAAAGGCGGCGGGCGTGCAGTCACCAATCATGGCCTTCAGGACGGTCTCAGAATTGGGCGAGGTTTTGGCTGCCGGTGATACGGGAGAAATAGAAATGCGTGGAGTGAGCTGCACTTTGGGGTATTGGCGGAACGCTGATGCCGATGCGGCGCTTTTTACAAATGATGGCTGGTTGCGTTCAGGTGACGTTGGCTATGTCGACGAGGGAGGCTATGTGTTCGTAACGGGGCGAGTAAAGGATATTGTTATTAGAGGTGGCGAGAATATATTCCCCGGCGAAACAGAGCAGGCCTGTTATTCTCTTAAAAATATCGCAGAGTGTGTGGTGTTTGGCGTACCAGACGAACGACTTGGTGAAGAATTAGCGATGGTTATTTATCCGGGGCCAAACCAAGCGCTTTCATCGGACCTAGTGCGAGCCGACTTGCAGCAGCTTGTAGCGGGTTACAAAATTCCTAGGTACATCAGTATTCAGCATCAGCCGCTGCCTCGGGGGGCGACAGAGAAATTTGATAAGCGTGCAATTCGTAGTCAGTTTTTACAGGACCAACTTGGACTCATTAGGGGATAGATCGTGGCGGTGATGCATTTTCCGCCCCATTAACAGCGACTTCACTACAGTCCATAGCCGCCATCGACGGGGATCAGTTGTCCAGTGGTATAGCCTGAGGCAGACGAGGCAAGAAAAACCGCCATTTTTGCCACCTCTTCGGGGGTACCAAAGCGCTGCATCGGTAAATTCTGTTTGACCTGAGCTACCCATTGATCATCAAAAACGCCTTGCTCTCGCAGACGTAAGAATATGCCGGTCTCAATCACGCCAATCGCAATACTATTGGCCCTAATATTATGCGAGCCTTCTTCTTTAGCGACGCCTTTAATGAGCTCCTCAATGGCAGCTTTTGGAGCCACTGAAAGAATATCAAGGGGAGGGTAGCGAAGTAGGCCTGCCGAACTGATGTGCACATAGCTACCACCACCCCCCGCCCGCAGGTGCGGCAGCGTTGTGTAGATCGCATTGAATACGCCTTCAGCGTCGGCTCGGAGAACACGCTGCCATAACTCAGGGGTTAAATTGGCAATACTCACTTGGGGGATGTCATATCCCGTGGCGATGAAAACTGAGTGCAATCGCCCGCGTTTTGTAATGTCTGTGACGCAACGGTCAAGGCTCTCAATGTCTTGTAATGAGACTTGCGCTGTACTGACGACTCCGCCGTTGCTACGAATGCCGTCTGCGAGCTCTTCGGCTCGCTCACGATTGCTTTGATAGGTAATGCAAACCGAAATTTTCCGGCTGGCCACTTCGGCTGCGATCGCACTGCCCACACCGCCGCTCCCGCCTAAGACCAGTGCTGTTCCCTCGGGGAAATCCAGATTTTCTGTAGACATTAGCTAGCCCTTTTATCGTTTATTAACAGAGAGTTAAGAGGTCTTATAAATATAAAGTATCAAAAGATTTTAGGCGCTTTCATGGTCAAGTTCTGGTGCAAAAAAAACCGCCCTTAGGCGGTTTTTAAGCTGTGCTCAGTGTTACATAGAGACCGAAATATCAACCCCGTAGGTAGCTGGGTTGCCCCACTGGTGCACGGGTAATCCCAGGTCTGCGCCCAAGTTGTAGCCGAAGGTGCGGTAGTCTTCATCGGTGATGTTTTGACCCCATGCTGAAACTCTGACCTCAGTGCCGCCGTCTGCTTCATAGGCCCAAGTCAGTCGAGTGTTAACCAGGGTTCGAGACTGGTTAACGGGCTGCTGGAAGTTGACCGGTATCTGAGGCTGCCCTGCTGCTGTATAGAGTGAAGTCGACGCCCCAATGCTTTGGGTCGCATCCTGATAGTTGCCGGATAGATTAAAGCTTACGACATGTTTACCCCTGCGCAGAACATCCCAGTCCAAAGCGAGGTATGCCGAGTTCTCTGGGGCTAGGCCTTCAGTCGGTGTAATAGTCAGGCCCAGGTAAGGAGGAAACGCGTCATAGCTGCCATCGATGTAGCTATAGTTACCCGTAAGCTGTAGTCGATCGGTGATCAACCAGGCTGCCTCGATCTCGAGGCCCTCACGACTCAGTTTGGCGGCGTTATCAATCTCGGTTGATAAGCCATTGGCATCACTTTTTACCGTACTGACCTGAACATCGTCATAGTCGTAGCTGTACAGCGACGCATTCAGGCGGATTCGACCATCGGCCAGCACCGATTTAAAGCCAATTTCCATGCTTTCAATCGTTTCCTCGTCGAAGGCGTCACCCGTGCTGGTTACTCTGTTGTAGCTACCACCATTGAAGCCGCCTGCGCGGTAGCCCGTGGTGTAACTTGCATAGACATTAACGTTGTCAGTGAAATTATACTGCGCTACGAGGCGTCCACTGGTGTTATCGAATCTCTGCTTTTCCGACTGACCGTAGACGCCCGCAGTTTCAGGGATTGTGTCGAGGTCATCGAGAGACCAAACGTAGCCCGCGCCCAGATCTCGAGGTATGTTGATGACAACACCCTGCAGCGCTAAGGCGGCAGCCTCTTGAATGGCGGCAGAAACGTAACCACCAACGCCTCCCAGTGCGGCGTCACGCCACAGCCAGGTCATGTCTTTGTTTTCTTCGGTGTAGCGTAGGCCCGCGGTCAAAGCGAAGTTGCCGTCAGCGGGTCGCCAGGTGGCCTCGCCAAAAACGGACCAGGCGTCACCGCCGTTATCGAAGGAGCGTCCCTGAGAGCCATTGGCTAGCGGGAATGTGGCATTTTGGACGTTGCGGAAGCTGCCCTCGTCTTCCCAGTAGAAGAAGCCCCCTGCCCAGTCGAGGTTGCCACTAGAGCCCACGATCTGAAGTTCATGACTGTCCTGTTCATACTCATTTAGGGCATAAGTTGAGAACACTGGAGCGCTGCCGAATTCGTTAATGGTGTCGACCATCAGCAAGCCCAGCAGAACATTCTCCGTAGCGGCATCTGCGATCGGGAGTACAAACCCGGGTGCCAGCTCAATTTGCGAGGGTACTACGCCCCCCAAAAAGGATCCGCCGATGGTCTGTAGTACCAAGTCGTGCATAACGCCACCGTTGGTGCTGTTGTTCATGCCATCCAAGTCTTGAGAGGTGTAGGCGGAGACTTCGCGATGACCGTAGATGTACTTAATGTCGATGTTATCTGTCAGTTCAAACTGAGCCTTAAACGTATGAGCCTCAGTGCTCTGGCTGTTAAAGCTGTCGAAGTCACTGGACCCGGTTTCTGGGTTTTGGTTCACACCATCAAGAACCCCTTGGCCCCATGCAGCATAGTCAGCACTCCATTGGAGGTATTGGCCAACCTGTGGTGCGGGTAGGTTGGGCAGCACAAAGGCTTGAACAAAGCTGGCGATCCCGCCCACGGTTTGCAAACGTGAGTCGCTTTGAATGGGGACCGCAGTCAGGTCTCCGCCTGCACCGGCATAACCCGCCACCCCTGCGTACGTGGGGTTCAAGCCGCTAACAACACTGTGGTTGTCACGCTCATCTGAGACGTCATCATTGGTGTAGATGTAGTCAACCGACAGCCGGTCTGTAATGTCCCACTGAAGGGCCATGCGATAACCGCTTCGATCAGTGCTGTTGAAGCCGTCTTGGAATGGATTCGTGTTGTCCCAGAAGGCATCGCGGTCGCGCTGGTAATAAGAAGCAGCAACGCGGAGACTATCAGTGAGCGGGACGTCAATTCGACCCGATAAGTCACGTTGATTGTAGTTTCCCGCCGTCGCTCGTAAATCTACCGCCAGTTCATCGCTGGGAGCCTTTGAAACGAAGTTGATAGCACCTGCAATAGTGTTTCGACCGTACAGCGTGCCCTGAGGGCCTTTCAGTATTTCAATACGCTGGAGGTCGGTGATGTCCATGCCC
>JAQWYY010000256.1 GCA_029253705.1 Luminiphilus sp.
CTAGTGGCGTCCCTACAGGAGATACCCAACATGCGTTTATTTGCCCTTTTCATTGTTCTGCTACCCGCAATTGCCGTGGCGGCAGACCTGTCCAAATCACAGCGAGCCGAAATTGAGGCACGCATTCAGCCCTTCAGCCATGCTTGTGTTGCTGGGGACGAGAGTTGCGGGAGTAGCGCCGCAGAGTCTTCTGTGGCAGTGGCTCGATCGGGCGAGGAAGTCTACAACGGCGCGTGCATGGCTTGTCATGCTACTGGCGCTGCTGGCGCTCCGATGTTGGGAGACGCTGGAGCTTGGGCGCCTCGACTGGATAAAGGCATGGATGCGCTCTACGCCAGCGGAGTCAACGGTGTCGCCGGCACGGGCATGATCGCCAGAGGGGGTTGCAGTAATTGCTCCGACGATGAGATCTATGCAGCCGTAGACTATATGGTCGATAACAGCCAGTAGCCTCAAGGCAGTAGTCTCGACCGATAGCCCAAAGCCTCCAGCAATACGACCTCACTCAGCACTGATTCCTGAGCGAGGTCGGCAAGGGAGCGGGCTACTCTCAATGTTTTGTGTATTCCTCGACCCGAAAGACGCAGACGGTCACATGCCTCCTCAAACCACCGTCGAACCGGCGCCTCCATGGCGCAAACCTTCAGCAGAGGGGCATTGCTGAGCTCTGCGTTGAGGCAATTTTGACGTTTATACTGTCGCTTTCTGGCATTTTTTAGGGCGCTGAGGAGTTCTCGGGCGTCCTCTGCTCTGCAATCGTTGTGCAGCAGTTTGGCTGCGGGTTGCCGTTCTAGGTGGACGTGAAGGTCGATACGATCCAACAGTGGGCCAGAAATTCGTCCTTGATAGCGATTTACAACCTCGGGTTTACACCGGCAATTTTCGTTTTCGATGCCCGCAAAACCGCAGGGGCAGGGGTTCATGGCGGCCACTAATTGAAACCGCGCCGGGTAGTCGTAGGTGCCCTTTGCTCTACTGAGTGAAATTCGCCCGGATTCCAGAGGTTGTCGAAGAAGGTCTAATACTTGAGTGCGAAATTCGGCGAGTTCGTCCAAAAACAAAACACCACCGTGGGCGAGCGACACCTCCCCCGGAGTAGCATTGGTACCGCCTCCGATAAGCCCTGCGGCGGTTGTATTGTGGTGGGGCGCCCTGAAGGGACGGTCTGGAGACGGGTCAAGGCCTAACAAGTCTCTGATGAGTGACAGTTCCAGCTCGTCGCTGGGTCTGCGTGCCTCAAGTAGTGGCGGTAAGCTAGCCGCTAGTAGCGTTTTTCCTGCACCTGGGGGCCCTATCATCAGCAGGTGGTGACCGCCTGCTGCGGCGATTTCCAAGGCGCGTTTAGCAACTTCCTGGCCCGAAATTTGTGGTGTCTCGGTGTGCCTCAAGGCTGACGATTGGCTGGATTTGAGCGTGACAACTTTAAGGTTTTTGGACTTAAGTAAGCCGCAGACACTTAACAGGTCGCTAGCGCCAGTAACCCGACTACGGGGTACCACAGCCATTTTTTCCGCTTGATCATTGGGCAAGATGACCGCGTGGTGATCCATCGTCGCAGCACGAACAGCAGCGAGGAGACCTCGGCAATGCCGCAAAGCTCCGTTTAGACCCAGTTCGCCAAAAAACTCGCGATTAGCGATGGCGCTGGCGGTGAGTTGTTGCGAGGCGACTAAAATTGCCAGAGCAATGGGTAGGTCGAAGCGCCCCCCACTTTTTGGCAGCTCTGCAGGCGCTAGGCTTACCGTAATTCGACGATCTGGCCATTTGAAGTGCGAGCAAATAAGGGCGCTGCGAACCCTTTCTCTAGACTCTCTGACCGAGTTCTCTGGTAACCCGACGATTGAAAAAGCGGGTAGGCCGTTGCTGAGATGTGCCTCAACAGAGACAAGCGGTGCGTTGAGTCCGATCCCTGCTCGGGATAAGACAGTGGCGTGGCCCATGGATCATCCTTGATGTGAGCGGCTGTAAACAATCCTGATTACAGCTTGGTGTGATGTTTGAGGAATTAAACGGGGTGCGCGCTCTGAAAGCTAACGGTGAGCGTTACGGGTTACCGCGTTCCTTTTCGAGTCCGTCGAGCTGCTGAGTGATCGCCTCGAGCTTGCATTCGAGCTCTTCAATGCGCTGCCGCGTCCTTTGCAGAACGGCTGTTTGTGCGTCGAATTCAGATCGCGGGACGACGTCAAGTTTAGATAGAGCTGATTGCGCTAGTAACTTAGCGTTTTTATCGAGCTGTTCGATAACCGGATTTTCACGGCCTAATAGTCTCTCGAACAGGTCACCGGGGGAACGACGCTGGCCGCTATCCCTGTCACCGGTGGTTTCATCATCGTTCTGCATGGCCAATTACGCTCCGGTATTTTAAGTGATCGTCAATGTAACTCAGTAAGGTGTATTCCCCCACATCGTAAACAGCCTATTTCGCCCATTGGCGGGGCAGGGCTGCACTGCGATGGTGCGCTTTTGCTTGCGTATTACGCTCTAATTATTCCTTCCTAAAATTATAAACCATTGAATCAACTGTATTTAATGATTTTGGTACAGCGCTCGCAATGCCGCAGGACATATCCGGTGCACCGCAAGTCGGCGGAGTTCCGGAATAAATGTTCATTGATAAGGAGTTGCCATGCCATTTCGCTCACTTGCTGTCACCACGTCGCTCGTCGGCATCCATGAAAGGAGGTTCGCATGAAGTTAGTCACCGCGATTATTAAGCCCTTCAAGCTAGACGATGTTCGGGAAGCCCTTTCTCATATCGGTATTCAGGGCATCACGGTAACTGAAGTGAAAGGCTTCGGGCGCCAGAAAGGGCACACTGAGCTTTATCGAGGTGCAGAGTACGTCGTTGACTTCCTGCCCAAGGTCAAGATCGAGGCCGCTGTAACAACAGAGCAAACCGATGCGGTGATTGAAGCCATTACCACCGCATCACATACCGGGAAGATCGGTGACGGGAAGATTTTTGTGACCGCCATCGACCAAATCATCCGCATTCGCACCGGCGAGACCGGCGAAGCCGCCATTTAACCCATCGGGAACAGGAATTAATCATGGAGAACGAAATTTTTCAGTTGCAGTACGCGCTGGACACC
>JAQWYY010000190.1 GCA_029253705.1 Luminiphilus sp.
CGATTGTAAGACGCAAACAGCAGCGTGCTATCGCTCATGCGGTAATCAAGTTGCAAGCGCGCGGCATAATCACCGTAGTCAACTTCATTTTGGGGGTCGCCGCCCGCTGCTGCTACGGCAGCAGCGAGATTCAAGGTTTCTACTGCAACAGCTGTTCCATCAGTAGCTCCTGTAGCAACATCGGTGATAAGGGCATCTGCCTGAAATGTTGTCGTAAAATCAAGGTCCTTGTCATCCTGAGAATAGCGATAGCCACCGATCAGTGTTAACGCATCGGTTAAATCGAACTCAACCTGGCCAAATACCGACCAGTTGCGAGACTCCAGCAGGTAGTCTTGGGCAACTCGGGCGTTAACCGCGAGATTGTTACCGGCGTCATCAAAGAAGCCCAATCCAGCGGCTACACCACCTACTGGCGCGCCAACGGTCACAACATCTGCGTCGGTTTCCATATCCAGAAAATAAGCGCCGGCAGTCCAGCGGAGGTTGTCCCCCTCACTGGAAAGCCGAATTTCCTGTGATAGCTGTGAAAAGTCGGCAATGGTTGTAAATTCAATGATGGGTGCTGGAATCCCGTCGCCATCCTCGGTGTAAAACTTGTCGGTGGCTGAGTAATTTGTAATCGATACCAGCTCCAAGTTGTCACTCAATTCCCAGTCGAGGCGAGCGCTAACGTTGGTCGTATCACGGTCCATGTAACCGGCATAATCCGAGTAGTTCTGGAAGGGCTCGGGAGAATCGCCCTTGAAGGTGGTGCGGCCCGCAGTATCTACGGGCGTGAAACAGTTTATCTGGTCATTACAAAAGAAAATGGCAGAGGTGGCACCGGCCGGCGCCCCAATGACATCGGTCACGAAGGCGGTAAATTCGGGAGGAACGTATGCGCTGGGGTCTGCAGGGTCCGTAGCCGGGATACTGGCATCGCCGTAAGGCAGAAAGCTGTAGCCACCGGTGGGCACATCAGTATCTTCCGAATACTTGGCACTTAAGGACAGGGTAGCCCTGTCTGAAAGGTCAAATTGAAAGGCTGCGCGAAGTGCGTAGCCATCTGCGCCCCCGAGATCTTGTCCGCTGGGTGGCGGCAGCACACTCACAGGAACTACCGTGAGATCCTGCGGGTAGAGGGCTGATTCAATATAACCGTCAGACTCTTCTTTGCGCAGCGCAATACGGTAGCGTGCGCTGTCTGAAAACGACCCGCCAAAGGCGGTCTCGATACTGTATTTTGAGTAGTCCGAGTAAGTGCCCTCGACATAGCCGTTAAACTCCGTGTCATCGGCACCCTTAGTCACATAATGGATGACACCCCCAGTTGCGTTTCGGCCAAACAGAGTGCCCTGGGGGCCACGCAGTACTTCAACACGGTCAATATCAAAAAGCTGCCCGCTAATGGCGTTCATGCTAGCGACGTAGGCATCATCTATATAAACCGCAACCGGCGCCTCGTTGTTGTCGGTGAAGTTGTTCTGCGAGACGCCTCTAATGTTGAAGGTGACTAGATTTGGCGAGAAGCTAGTCATTTGCAATCCCGCTATCTGTTCTGTGATTTCAGTGGTATTCGTGACCCCCAGAGCTTTCATTTGGTCACCGGAGTAGGCTGTCACAGAGACGCCTACATCTTGCAGATTTTGTTCGCGCTTCTGTGCGGTAACCACTACCTCCTCCAGCACGGAGGCTTGCGAGCTCACGGCGCCAATGACTGCCGTAAGGGCAAACCCAAAGGCGCCTGCGGAAGTGAGGTTTGCTTTTAGTGTTTTTTTGCTCATGAGATTGCCCTCAGTAGTGAGAGTTAAATTTTATTTTTATTTTTTCCTCTGACGCTGCCGTAGCTGCCATAGGTAACGCGTTACACAGATAATAGGTAACGTGTTACTTTTATGCAAGCAGTATTGTTTAAGTATTAAGCTCTGTATGTGTATGGCCTTTTTTTAGGGACGGACCGCCCTTGAAGTGGGTCTATGCTCAAGAGATAAAAATAAAAATACCGAGTATGGATTTATGTCGAATTTTGAGGGAGTTGACCACAGTCTTAGGCAGACCACGCTGATTTCAGCGGTATACCCAGTGGGCCCAGCTGCGATTATTTTAATGCCAATGATTGTCGGTGGTTTAGTCGATAGTTATGGGTTTAGCGAGCAGCAAGCTGGCGCTGTGGCGACCGCTGAAGGTGTTGGGTTGGTGCTGGGACTGTTAATCGCAGCACTGTGGGTGCGACAAGTCACTTGGAGGAGGTCACTATTTATAGGGCTCGCGGCCTATGCGACATTGAATTTCGGTAGTTCCATGGCAGAGGGTCACCTGCAAATTGTGCTGTTACGTTTCCTGTCAGGCTTAATCGGTGGCTCGGTGTTCGCCATAGTTGTGGCTGCGCTAGGGGATAACCGCGAACCCGATCGAGCATTTGGTATTGGTCAGGCGGTTCAGGGGCTGCTCATGGGTGCTCTGTTTGCATTGGCGCCAGTGCTGATGAAAACCGCTGGCGTCAACGGCGTTTTTTACATGATGGCGTGCCTCTCTGTGATGGTGATGCTCTGTTTGCCGCGCTTCCCTCAATATGGTGTTGTCCGGGCGTCAACTGAGTGTGCGAGTAGTAGCAGTAATAAGCAGAAGGGCATGCTGGGCTGGTTATACCTAGGACTATTTGGTGGCTTTGTTTACTACCTGGCCGTCTTTGGTTTTTGGGGGTTTATCGAGCGAATGGGTATGCAGGCTGGGCTTGCATCTAATACCGTTGGCCTGGCCTTGGGGGTTTCGCAGATTGCCGCGATTTTGGGGGCACTCGCAGCTGCTGGCGCGGCGCAACGCTTTGGTCGATTTCTACCGTTGTTGCTCGCATTACTCGGGCAGCTGTGGGTTTTGTGGTTATTGGTTGGGCAATTTTCGTCACTGACTTTTTATGCGGGTGCCTGTGCCTATCAGGGCTTGTATGTTTTGGCCACGTCGTACCAACTGGGTGTCATTGCCAGCTTAGACTCCAAGGGTAAGTTCATCGTGATAATGACCGCCCTTCAGGGTTTGGGAGCAGCACTGGGGCCTTCTATAGCGGCGGCTTTGTACAAAAAAGTTAAAGCAACTGGGAAAACGATAGAAATTTTAATCAATAATGCTGGCTTTGGTGGGCATGGGATTCACATAGAGCGCGAACTAGAACAAGAAGAAAAGATGATAGAGTTAAATGTTAAAACCGTTGTCTCTCTAACCCATATGATTGGCAGTGATATGGTTAAATCTGGCAAAG
>JAQWYY010000211.1 GCA_029253705.1 Luminiphilus sp.
CGTCTCGAATTACGAGTTCGGGTACACTACTCGCTAAAGGAAAAATCGGCACGGCGGCTTGCGCAGCCATCGCCAAGGAATTTAGGTGTTATGAAAATTGGAATTCTAAAAACCGATACGGTGCGGCCAGAGTGGGTTGGCACCTATGGCGAATACCCCGACATGTTTGAAGCTTTGTTACGTCAGGTCGACCCAGACCTAGAGTTTCACACTTGGGATGTGGAGGCCGGCGAGCTCCCAGACGATCTGCAAGCGGTGGATGGCTACATCATTACCGGCAGCAAAAGTAGTGCTTATGACGATAAGCCTTGGATTCGTGCCCTTGAGGATTTTATTCGTCACGCCCACCTAGTGAAGGTCAAGTTAGTGGGCATCTGTTTTGGCCACCAGCTCGTCGCTAGGGCTTTGGGCGGCTTGGTCGATAAGTCGGCTAAAGGCTGGGGTTGTGGCGTGCAGATTTACCGTGTTTCAGACGCGCAGTTACTGGCCGATGGTCAGGGTGTGGATTTGCATTTACTGGCGTCACACCAGGATCAGGTCATGCTGGCCCCCGAGGGTGCGCAGGTTATTGCTCGTAACGATCACTGTGATATTGCGGGTTTCAGGATTGGTGAGCACATACTTACCTTTCAAGGACACCCTGAATTCATTCCCGAATATTCCCGAGATATTATGGCGCTTCGGCGTGAAATGATCGGGGAGGCTAGGGTTGCAGAAGGCCTTGCCACCCTCGACAAGCATGACCATCAGGGCGAGCGCGTAGCCCGCTGGATGCTCGATTTCATCGCCGCTTAGTAATCCTTTGCTCTGCGCTGACTCGGTAAAAATGCAGTCGCCTCTGGTGAATGCACCATAAAGCCGACAGAATATTTTTCCTTTTATTTAGCGTGCAGCTTTCTAGGGCCTAGCCGACTATGGTCTGTGACGGTCAGCTGCAAACTACCAGCAGTTGTGGCCCACCGGCAGTAGCGACCTACCGCTACCAGCTGCCGGTGTTTTCCATCGATGCCCAGGGTTCTGCGGCGGGCAAGGCATCCCCGGCCTGCAGTAATTCCACAGAGATACCGTCAGGGGAGCGGATGAAAGCCATGCGACCGTCTCGAGGTGGGCGATTAATGGTGACGCCTTTGGACATTAGGCTTGCACAGGTCGCGTAAATATCATCAACCCGGTAGGCCAAGTGGCCAAAATTTCTGCCGCCGTCATAAGTTTCAGAATCCCAATTGTAGGTAATCTCCACCAGTGGCGCCTGATCGCTATGAGCTCGTTCGACATCATTTGGGGCAGCTAGGAAAACGAGCGTAAATCGCCCGGCCTCGCTGTCGTATCGATTTACCTCTATGAGCCCCAACTTGTGGCAAAAGAAGTCGAGGGTGCTGTCTAAATTGCTGGCGCGGATCATGGTGTGCAAAAACTGCATGGCGTTACTCATTGTAAAAATCAGATTCCCTATTATGGGGTTTGCTGGCTGCCTTGTGTGAGCTATTGGTAGGGAAATTAGATTTTAGTACGACCTTTTAAAGGTGGTTCACGCTAAACTCCTCGGCGTACCCGTAGGCTTGCGAGTTGGGGTGCTTTTTTTCCCCTGAACTTGGATGACACCATGTGGTTTCGAAATTTACGTGCTTACCGACTACCTGAGCGTTTGGGACTCGATGCTGAGGCAATGGCTCAGCGATTAGAGTCTCGCCCCTTTACTCCCTGTCGCCCGGCACAACCATTAAGTGCTGGCTGGGTAGCCGCCCTTGATGACAGCGTCGAATCGCTGGTTCATGCGGCAGGTCCCTATTGGTTACTGCGGCTCAAACGTGAAGAGAAACTGCTGCCGTCATCAGTCATTCGCGATGAGGTGGGCAGTCGGGTGCTACAAATTCAGACCGCGGAGGCGCGTAAGGTGCATCGCAAGGAGCGGCTGCAACTTACCGACGAAGTCACGCAAGATCTTATGCCACGAGCGTTCACGCGCTCACGCAGTATTGAGGCCATGGTTTGTGAAAAAGATGGCTGGTTATGGGTAAACAATGCCAGCGCCCCCCGTGCTGAAGACTTGCTCTCGGCCCTGCGCGAAGCACTGGGCAGCTTGCCTGCTGTGTTGCCAGTGGCGCGAAAAAATCCTGCTGCCGTAATGTCTGAGTGGTTGCTGCATGATCAGCTACCCGAAGGCTTTGAATTGGGTACCGAGGCCGACCTTGTTGAGCCCGGAGAAGAGGGCGGTGTTGTTCGAGCGCGGAGTATGCTCCTCGATTGCGATGAAATTAGAGCGCATATTGAGTCGGGTAAACAGGTTCAGCGCTTGGCTTTAGCTTGGCAGGGGCGGCTGGAATTTGTACTCGGTGCCGATTTGGTTATTCGTCGTTTGAAGTTTGCTGAGGCACTAACAACAGCACA
>JAQWYY010000072.1 GCA_029253705.1 Luminiphilus sp.
TAATAAACTGCGCAGTCATCTTAATTCGCCTCCGGCGCCGCTACCGGCATATTCAAGAGTTCTATGGTGGCTTGCTTCTTCGCGATGCGAACCCCTTTTCGTACTGCAGCGGCATAATCACCAGCAGGCAAAGCCTCCCAAGCGCCGCTACCCGTATCCCATGCGCCTGTCTCGGCACCATCGGTTGTTTGATAAACCAATGAAATGCGGCCAATCCGCAAAATATCGACCTCGCGGGGGGTGCCGTTGATCTCAATGGTATCGCTGTAGGATTCAATGCCTCGCCCGTATTGCAGCTCAATTGAGTACAGTTCAAGCACTTGACGGAAAGCCTCAGCCGCCGTCACATCGGAACGGTCAAGGTTGTTTCGCACTGCCTCAATGTTGCCTAGACGCGTATCGAGGTCGAAGGGCATGTCGAGGCTGATGAATTGCTCCAACCCATCAAGCATACGGCCAACCAAGGGCGGTATTTGGCGCTGAATAACCGCTGCCTCTGATATTGAGCCATCGATATCAGAGATACGACGGTTCTGATTCGCAATTTGTCGCTCGAGACGAGCGTTATAGACGCGCAGGCCATCGACCTGCTTCATCACAGTCTTGTAATCAGACAGCAGGTCTCGGGTTTCGTCCGCAAGCCGATCAATTTTGGCTTGGGACGATTTGGCTTCAGCGGTGCGCTGCTTGCCAACATCGAGAACTTGGTCAATGGACGCGGCGTTGGAGGACGCTGCGACACCCAGGGCGCCGCCGGCGACGCAGGCCGCGAGCAGGACGGATTTGAATCGGTGCGTTGTCATGGGGTCGATACTTCCTCTCAGTAGGCAGTTAATACCTTTAGCCTTGTAAGCCAAAGACGCTGATCTAAGGTTTTTTATTAGCGCATGACGAAGATTTTTGCTTATTTACAACGTTCAAGCGACATCTAGGCCTCGACTCTACCTGAGCCAAGGCGGCTAAATCAATCCGGAATAACACTTCTCTGGTATCGCCGGGGGCTGCAGATTAACCACACCGGACGAATTCCACAATACTAAAATCGTGGCTATTTCTCGCTCCCCCCGAAAAATATTCACGACTCTGCTCTCGCCAGTCACTTAAAACCGACAAATCGAAGGTCGCGTCACCGTCTACGTTGCCATGTACCAGCGTGATTAGGAGGCGATCAGCTTTTGGCAGGCAAAGCCGATAAATCTCGGCACCACCGACAACGCAAATCGCTGGGGAACCATCAATCGACGCCTGAGCCTGAGCTCTCACCAACGCTTCATCCACGTTAGTAAGTACCGTGACACCCAACGCCTGCCATGTAGCGTCGCGGGTCAACACCAGATTAGTTCTCCCCGGAAGCGGCCGACCGACCGACTCGAAAGTCTTGCGGCCCATCAAGATAGGGCAGCCCATTGTCGCTCTTTTGAAGTGCTGAAGATCATCTGGCAAATCCCATGGCAGAGCATTACCGCGCCCAATCACACCGTTTTCAGACACCGCGAGTACCAATACAACAGGAATGTCTTCATCTGTCTCTTGTAAATCCATCATTAAATAGCTACCGGCGCTGAAATATGTGCCTGCGGGTTGTAGCCTTCCAGAGCAAAGTCTTCGAAGTTATATTCAAACAAGGTGGCAGGCTGCCTCAATAGCTTAAGGGTAGGCAGCGGGCCGGGAGATCGTGACAGCTGCATTTCAACCTGATCTGCATGGTTGCTGTAGATATGGGCGTCGCCTATGGAAACCACCACGTCTGCAACCCCCAAGCCCGCCTGTTGCGCAAGCATATGCGTCAATAATGCTACGGAAGCAATGTTGAAGGGCAACCCCAAAAAAGTATCGCTGGAACGAATAAACAAAAGGGTCGATAGCTTTCCGTCAACCACGTAAAACTGGTAGAGGAGATGGCACGGAGGCAGTGCCATACGACCGGCACGCACATTGTCTTGGGGTGACAGCGTCTCATCGGGAAGATACTCCACGTTCCATCCGTGAAAAAGAATGCGGCGGCTGTCGGGACGGTTTTTAAGGCAATCTAGGACATAAGCCAGCTGATCGATCTCACCGCCATCCCGGGTTGGCCAACGTCGCCATTGAGCGCCATATAGCGGGCCCAACTCCCCTTGTTCAGTAGCCCACTCATCCCAGATTGAAACCCCATGCTCTTTTAACCACGCAGTGTTCGTATCGCCCTTCAAAAACCAGATGAGTTCGTTAGCAACGCTCTTAAAGTGCACTTTTTTTGTGGTGAGCAACGGAAAGCCGTGATTTAGGTCAAAACGTAGTTGTCGCCCAAAAAGAGAGTGCGTACCAGTACCAGTGCGATCAGTTCGGACCGCACCGTGGTCACGAATGTCTTTCAACAAATCTAAATAGGCGTGCATCAGGACCCTCCATAAAATTGATTGTTACTCTACTGTTTACGGCTGCCGTAAGCATAGTGGAGCAGCCACAGCCCCAAAAAAAGCATGGGAAGGCACAGCAACTGGCCCCGTGTGAGCCAACCAAAGGCCTGAAACCCCAGATGGGCATCGGGCTCTCGAAAAAATTCAGCAATAAACCTAAAGGCCCCGTAACCCACAAGGAATACTCCCGCCACCGACCACCGAGGGCGTGGCCGCAAACTGAACATCCAGACCAAAACAAACAGCAAACATCCTTCCAGAAGAAACTGGTATAGCTGAGAGGGGTGACGCGCTAATGCGAGGGGGTCCCGAGGAAAAATCATGGCCCAGGGGACATCAGTAGGTCGCCCCCAGAGCTCCTGTCCAATAAAATTGCCCAAACGACCCAAGGCAAGGCCAACAGGCGCAAGGGGTGCCACAAAATCTGCAACCCCAGAAAACGCGACATTGTGGCGACGACCAAATACCCACAGCGCTGCGATTACACCCAGCAGGCCACCATGGAAGGCCATTCCACCCTCCCAGACGCGAAAAAGCCACATCGGGTCGTCGATCCAGCGGTCAAGCCCATAAAAGAAAACGTAACCTAAACGCCCTCCTAAAATAATGCCGACTGCTGAATAAAAAATGAGGTCATCAATCTGAGCGCGAGCTATAGGAGAATCTGCACGTTCTGCACGGCGGCCCGCCAACCACCAGGCAAAGAGCAAACCACCCAAATACGTTAGCCCGTACCAATGCACTTTAAGAGGCCCAAGACTTAGCGCCACAGGGTCTATCACTGGGTAATTGATCACTCGGTGCGCTCCTGTCCGGGCCTTACATAACGCCCCAAGCCTCTACGCTGCATTAGCTCGTCAAGCAGGTGTGTCACCTCTTTTACAGAATGTAAACCGGTCAATTGCTCGAGCACCTCCTTAGACTCGCTGAGTGTTACGGAGCTCAGTACCTTTTTTACCCTTGGCAAACTCGCAGCATTCATAGAAAGTTGATCGAAGCCCATCGCTATTAACACGGGAGTAGCCCTTGGGTCCCCCGCCAGCTCGCCACAGATGCTTACCGGGCAACACCGCTGATGGGCATCTCGACAGATTTTAGCCAAGGCTCCTAACACCGCTGGATGCAATCCATGATACATGTCCGCAACCCGCGCATTGGTGCGGTCGACTGCCAGCAAATATTGGGTCAAGTCATTGGACCCTACCGATAAAAAATCGAGTCGATGGGCTAAAGCGTCGGTAAGCCAGACCGCCGAGGGCACCTCAATCATTGCGCCTACAGGGGGAAATTTTTGCGCGTAACCCTCAGCAACCACCTCGTCGTGGCAGCGCTGAATTAATGCCAAGGACTCCTCAACTTCTTCGATTGCGGAAATCATAGGTAAAAGAATTCTTAAATTTCCCAGACCCTCATTGGCTTTTAACATGGCTCTTATTTGCGCCAAAAATATTTCGGGATGATCAAGGGTGACCCGTACGCCCCGCCAACCTAAAAAAGGATTGTCTTCACTGATTGGAAAATAGGGTAGCGACTTGTCACCGCCGATGTCGAGGCTACGCATGGTAACGGGTGCAGGTGCAAAAGCTTCAAGTTGCTCACGGTAGAGCTGCCGCTGCTCTTCTTCACTGGGAAACTTGTCCCGCAACAAAAACGCAACTTCAGTTCTGTAGAGTCCAACTCCATCAGCTCCCGACTCCAATGCCCTTGGCAAATCGGCCGTCAGGCCAGTGTTGACCCACAAAGGTACGTTGTGGCCATCCAGCGTCTGGCTGGGCTCATTGCGCAATACCGAGAGCTCTTCTGACAACGCCAGATCGTCATCGACTAGCTGCTGGAATCTACGCAAAGCTTCTTGAGGCGGGTTGATATAAACTCGACCGTTATGGCCATCAACCACTAAGGTCCGTGCATCAAGTCGACTGTAGGGCAAATCAACCGCACCCATAACAGCGGGCACTCCCATACCTCGAGCAATAATTGCCGCGTGACTATTTGCAGAACCCCGCAAGGACACTGCACCTACAAGCCGGTCTCTGGGCACCTCACCCAGCGCTGATGCGGTTATCTCTTCAGCAATAAGGATCGTTTTCTTGGGCCAATCGCGTCGATTTTCTGAGTCATCTTGAAGGTAAGTAAGAACCCGGGTGCCAAGATCTCGAACGTCAACCGCGCGCTCTCTTAAATAACTGTGCTCCATGCGCTCGAAATGCTTGATGTGCTTTAACAGCACTTGGCTCAAGGCCCCCTGCGCCCACTCACCGGATTTAATAAGTGACGCGACCTCGCCCCCCAAAGTGGAATCGTCAAGAATGTTTAAATAAACACCAAACAGGGCATGATCTTCAGTCGACAGCTCATCCTTTAAATTGTCAGACACAATTTCAATGTCATCCCGCACACGCGCCAATGCCGCGCGAAAAGCACGTAACTCCGCTTTACGATTCACCGCCTTGCGCGAGGGTACAGCGGTCAGGTCGGCAGTTGGCGAGACAAATACCCCCTCACCAATACCAATCCCCGGGGATCCAGCCACTCCCACAATACGGGTGATCGTTTTTGAACTGGTGTCAGGTAATGCAGCCAAGCCCGACACCTCAGCATGAGCAATAATTCCCGCCAACTGTGCCGAAATAGTAATTAGGAAGGCTTCTTCATCATCACTGAAGCGTCGCGAATCGGCTTGCTGAACGATCAACACTCCCAGCAGATCTCGCTGGTGGATAATGGGGGCACCCATGAAGCTGTTAAAGCGCTCCTCTCCCAGCCCAGGGACCAATTGGAAACTCGGGTGGGCGCTAGCATCCTCGAGGTTTAGCATTTCTCCACGGGATGCCACCCACCCCACTAAGCCCTCGGTTCTAGCCAGAGAGAATGCCCCAATTTTATCGCGATTGAGCCCCTCGGTCGCTCGAAAAACCAAACGCGTGGTCGCCCTGTCAGAAAGGTATACCGTGCAGACATCGGTTGCCATCGCCCGCCGGACCTCATGAACAATGAGCGATAAAGCCTGCTCGAGGTCGTCAGCCTCACTGACCGCTTGAACAATTTTGCGTAGAGTTTCAATCACCGCTTACCACCTCGACGAGCCCGGCGGCGCGGCAGCAAAGCAGGCAACAAGGCCCCCAAAGCTTCGCGATAAACCTCACGTTTGAAATCAACCACGCCAGTTAAGGGGTACCAATAGCTTACCCAGCGCCAATCATCGAACTCTGGCTTAGGGTAAACGTCGAGTTTTACAGCGGTATCTTCAGCAAGAAGGCGCAGCAGAAACCAGCGTTGTTTTTGGCCAATACAAACGGGGCGCTCACGATGACGCACATAACGTTCCGGCAGGCGGTAACGCAACCAATCTGAGGTCTGCCCCAAGATGCTGACATCGTTGGGCTGCAGACCCACTTCCTCGTCAAGCTCTCGATACATCGCCTGCTCGGGGCTTTCACCACCGTGAATGCCGCCCTGAGGAAATTGCCATGAATCGCGCCCACCAACACGTCGACCCCATAGAACCTCACCCTCCGCATTGACCACGATAATGCCAACGTTGGGGCGAAACCCTTGTTTGTCTATGACACGCTCTATATCAGAACCGGCCAATGTGGTGCTCCTGTTTTAGGTTTGTGGGACCTCATCGATCAGGATATTCTTCCATAAAGCAGCGGTCCCCGCCTTAGCAACTTGAGAAAACTCAAACTGGAGCCCAATTGGCCCTCGCAATTTTCGACCTCGACAATACTCTAATTGCCGGTGACTCAGACCATCGCTGGGGTGAATTTATTTGTGCACGCGGCTTAGTCAAAGCCTCTCAGCATACCGCCCAGAACGACAGCTTTTTACAAGCTTATCAGGATGGCACCCTCGATATATTTGCCTATTTGGACTTTGCCTTGGGACCGCTGGCAGGCCTCAAAACCCATGATGTCGCTATGTTGCAGCAAGAGTTTGTGGAAAACTGGATCGAGCCACTCATTCTATCGGCCGCCGAGGACCTGCTAGAAAAACACAGGGCACAGGGCGATACTCTGCTAATAATCACGGCAACCAATACGGTAGTCACCCGGCCGATTGCAGACCGCCTGAACGTTCAACACCTCATTGGCTGCGAGGCTGAGTGCGTTAATGGTAAATATACCGGACGCCCCATTGGTATTCCTTCGTTTCAAGAAGGCAAAATAACGCGCCTGGAGGAGTGGCTAAATAATCAAGACGCCTCTTGGGATACCTCGCACTTTTACAGTGACAGCCACAACGATCTACCACTGCTGCAGTGGGTTGACCATCCGAGCGCCGTTGACCCAGATTCCAAACTCGAAGCAATTGCATCAGCCCGAGGGTGGCCAATTATCTCTCTGCGGTAACGCTTATTCTTTGCCGCCAGCGACTTCCAACAGTACGGTCAAATCAGTCATCGCTAGTACAGGCATCGGCATAATCATCGGCCGCCAACATACCTTCTAACTCGCTGAGCTCCTCTACCTTAACCCTAAAAAACCAACCGTCGTTATACGGATCGGTGTTTATCAATTCAGGCTCGTCCTCAAGATTCTCATTAAGCGCAATCACCTCGCCAGTGACTGGTGAATAAATATCTGATGCGGCCTTAACCGACTCAACAAGGCCTGCTTGATCTCCACCCGCTAGCTGATCACCGATACTCGGCAGCTCAACATACACTACGTCACCTAAACTCTCTTGAGCATGATCGGATATGCCCACAGTCACCGTGCCATCTTCTTCAACACGGGCCCATTCGTGGCTTTTGGCATACCTGAGTTCCGACGGATTATTACTCATCACTTAATCTCACTGCTGCTGGTTAAATTTGATCACCTATAATCGGTTCTTTCGAAACGTTCCGGCAATGAATTTGGCACGGTAACGCGGGTTCTCCTTTGAGGGTCTTCACCGGTGACGGCGAACAGGGCTACGTTAAAGCCTGTCGTGCAAGCCAGTTTTTAAAGGGCGTCGCAGCATCAACCCAGGATAAGCCCATGTTACGAGCCACTCTGATGGCTGGATGCGTAGAGCCGAACCCTCGCTTGAACGCTTCCATCGCTGACATCATCAGCAGGTTATCGGTTTTTCTACGTCGCTGATAGCGACGCAATGTCAACTCACTGCCTAGTGCTGTCCCCTGTTGCCACGCGCGCCCGAGCTCCTCCGACAGCACCGCAACGTCTTTGATCCCAAGGTTAATACCTTGCCCCGCAAGAGGATGAATACTGTGTGCCGCATCACCGATCAAGGCAACCCCTTGTTGCACATAATCGACCGCATGGCACTGACGAAGTGGGAACACGCCTCGTCGACCAATAGCCTCTACAGTCAGTCCATTCGAGGCTAGCGCCAAATTCAGTTGGGCCAAAAATGCGTCGTCATCCAAGCTCTGCAGCGGCTCCCACTGATAGTCATCTAGAGACCAAACGATGGAGCACAGCCGCGGATCAGATAAGGGAAGCAGCGCGAGGGGGCCAGTGTCTAAAAATGCTTGGTAGCAGGTTTTTTGATGATCCTCGACTAGCCTCACCGTAGCAACAATAGCGTGCTGGTGGTAAGACCATGTCCGAACATCAAAGCCCGCCAGATCCCGGGTGCGCGATTTTGCACCATCGGCACCTATGAGCAAAGCTGCGGTTAAGCGTCGCCCTTCATGGGTTTCTAAAGTTACCGCTTCGTGCTGCGAAAAATCGACAGTCTCTACACTGTCCTCCCAGTGCAACCTAATATTGGCCTGCCCGCAAACGCTTTTCAGCAGCGCCTGAACGGTGACTCGATTTTCGACGATATGCCCCAGCAGCGGTACCTCCAGCGATTCAGCAGAAAACGCGATGCGACCCGTACCTGCACCATCCCAAACCGCCATATCGGTATAGGGGCCGACGCGTTGCTGCTCTATCTCCTGCCAAACACCCCGATCAGCCAACCATGCGCTGGATGAAGGTGTCAGCGCGCTTACCCTAGCGTCCCAGCCCGCAAGATCTGAGGTTGGAAAGGGCGCCAAGGGTTGGCTGCCTGCTTCGATAATAGAAACCTTTATACCCTGCTGGGCCAACCCTAACGCCAAGGACAGCCCTGCGATTCCAGCTCCCACGATCACCACATCAGTACTTTCAGCAATCACCATTAGTGGCGTACCTCATGTACTAGGCCCATACCCTTTCCCGTACCACGCCGAGCAATAGTCCTACGTAGTGGCACCAGTAAATCTAAACCCACAAGTGCAGCATCTCTGGGGAGGTCTAAAAAAACCCCTCGAGACCGGAAGAGGGTGGCAAGAAAATCTGTAGCCCGGGTGGTCTCTTGCTGATCCTTGCCAACTGCAGATTCGTAGCGTCGCAAAACAGGTAGTGATACCGAGCCCTCGTCACTATCGCGATTCACGGCCAGTATTTGTGCCAGACGGCTGGCATCACGCAGCGACAGGTTAAACCCCTGGCCAGCAACAGGATGCAGGGTATGTGCAGCATTTCCCGCAATTACCACGCCTGCACGAACCTGTTCCTGGACCGCAATTCTAGATAAATTCCAAGCGGTGCGCCGGCCTACATCAGTCAGGCGCCCCAACCGCCAACCCACAGCGCGTTGCAGGGCCTGCAAAAATTCGGCGTCATCAGCATTCTCCATGGCACGGGATTCATCAGGGTGCATAGACCAAATCAAATTGTAACGCTGACTGCCTGCAACATCATCGGGCAGCGGCAATAGCGCTAACGGACCATGTTCAGTAAAGCGCTCCCAAGCTGTGCCCTCGGAAGCTCCTTCAAAGCGGACATTGGCGGCCACAGCTCGTTGCTCTACCTCGCGCTTGACCGTATTGACGCCCAAGGAACGACACAACGCTGAGTCGGCGCCGTCAGCAATAACCACCAGGTCAGCAGGAATGGGGGCTTCTTTACCTCTAAGGATTAAAGGGCTTGGGCCACTGACATCGATACCGGTCACGCCAGCAGGGGCTTGCAATAAAACGCCATTATCGGCAGCAAGTTTAAGAAGTGCAGCGCCAACATGGTGGTTTTCTACAACATAACCCAGGGCAGCTTCTCCAACATCACTCGCTTCCATAATTGCGCTACCGAAACGACCACGACTGGAGACATGAATAGCTCTAATGGCGGCTCCAGCGGCCGCAATCTGTCGCCAAATACCCCAGGAATCCAAAATATCTCGACTCGCTAGATTCAATGCCGTCGCTCGAGAATCAAGGGGGCTGGGCACGCCAGAAGGCAGAACTCGCGCCTCCAATACTCGCACGGCAGCCAAGGGCAGACTGCGCTTAAGCGCTATTGCAAAGGCAAGACCCACCATGCCACCGCCGACAATCTCAACTCGCACGGGAGCGTGCTCAGCTTGCTGCCATGAGCTGTTCAATGCCTTCAACGGTTTTAGGCACGCCATCGGTGAGAACTTCGCAACCCGCAGCAGTTACCGCGACATCATCTTCAATCCGCACGCCAATGCCCCGCCATTTCTTTGCAACTTTATTATTGGTAGGCGACACATAAATACCAGGCTCAATGGTTAAGACCATTCCAGGCTCGAGCTGTCGCCAGCGACCATCAATTCGGTAGTCACCAACATCATGCACATCCATACCCAGCCAATGACCCGCGCGGTGCATGTAAAAATCTTTGTATGCCTCTGACTTAATTAGGTCTTTTTCTTTACCTTTTAACAGTCCAAGCTCAATAAGACCTCGGGTAATGACACGAACCGTTGCGTCGTGAGGTTGATTCCAAGTGTTACCCGGCTTCACTTTGGCGATCGCGGCCAGTTGCGCTTTCAGGACAACCTCATACAACGCTCGCTGCTCTGGGCTGAAGCGCCCATTGACCGGAAAAGTTCGCGTTATATCTGCGGCATACCCTTGATATTCACAGCCAGCATCAATCAGGACAAGCTCCCCGTCTCGGAGTTTGTCGCGGTTCTCGGTGTAGTGCAGCACACAAGCATTTGGACCGCCCCCAACGATACTGTTATACGCCGCAGCTCTGGCACCATTTTCAATAAACTCGTGAAGAATGGCTCCCTCAAGATGGAACTCGTATCGGCCCTCACGACTTTCACGCATGGCTCGGCAATGCGCCTCTGCTGAGATCGCTCCCGCACGTCGCATTATCTTCAGTTCTTGGGCCGTCTTAAAAAGCCGCTGCTCGTGCAATAAAAACGCCAAATCGGTGAAGTCACCCGGCGGCTTCGCACCCGTTCTAATCTGGCGTCGAATATGATTAACCCAGCCCATAACCCGACGATCAAAGTCATCGTTGTGACCCATGGAGTAGTAAATATGCTGCTTGCCCTCCAGAAGCCCCGGCAAAATATCGTCAATGTCATCAATGGGAAAGGCGTCATCCATGCCGAATTCAGCAACGGCTCCTTCAGGACCAGCTCGATAACCGTTCCACAACTCCATTTCAGGATCACGATCCCTGCAAAAAAGTACAACCTGACCTGCTCTGCGGCCAGGGATCAATACCAACACACCATCGGGCTCATCGAAGCCAGTGAGGTACAAAAAGTCACTATCCTGGCGGAAGGTGTATTCGGTATCCCGGCTGCGAGTGCATTCTCGAGCAGCGGGCACCAAGGCAATGCTGTTGGGCTCCATCATTGCCATTAAATTTTTGCGGCGGCGGCTATACTCGGCTTTGCTGATATTCACGTGGCTTCCTTCTCAGAGGTTAACTTATTCCTGATGACTCAAGGCATCAGTCAAAATATTCAATGCTGCAAGTCGAAGATAATCAATCAACTCTTCCAACTCCCGTTCGTTGTCATCGCTGTCTTCTTCGCCGATATCAACCTGAGCAATCGCGGCGAAATCCTTCAAGGCATCTGCCGTATTGGGGTCAACCGGTTCAGATGCGGCATTTGCCGCCGCAACCGCCTGAGTAAACCCCGTCAGGAACCCTGTCGCCCAACGGCCAAGTGACGTCAATCGTATTTCAAAGGCCTCATCGTCTTCCGGCAGGAGTGGGCTGAAAGCGAAATCCGTATCTCGCGCGGCAGACAGGGTCGCCGCTAGTAAGCGAGTTGCAAAATCGGCGGATTCTCCGTGTAAATCTACCGCCAGAGCCTTTTCCAGCAGACCCAGCGCCGCAGTCTTTTGTGCATCGGTATTGTGCGCCATTCCCGTTGCCAATAATCCCGTCGCGGCACCATGGAGTTCCGAAGGATTCAACATAAGCCCGACACCCAGCAGTACATCGGCCGACTCTTGCCAGTCAGGCATGGTTTCGTAGTCACCTAAGGTATCGAGCACTAGGTTTTCTCCTCTGATGAACCGGTACGAACAAACAATTTGCTCACCCTACTGCAGAACTTCTCAACTCATTCTTCGTTTTATGGGCCAGAACACTGATATGTCTCACTTTTCATGGCATTGACCCACTGCGCCAGCTGCACCTATAGTGCAGGATAACCTCCATAAGTGTAATGGCCGTGGCTGAGAAACTCATCCAATCTTTGGAAAAGAAAATCGCCGACCTCATTGAGTTAAGCAATGAGTTGAATCGTGAAAACAGGCAGCTCAAATTGCGAACGGCCGAATTACAGCGTGAGCGCAAGGAATTACTGGAGCGGCAGCGCCAAGCGGGAGACTTTATCAACGGGTCGCTAGAGCGTCTGCGCAAAATTGAGGGCGGGCTATGAATCGCACCCCCACCCTAACTGTTGAAATTCTCGACAAAGAATATCAAGTAGCTTGCCCACCAGAACAAGAGTCCGAGCTCCTGTCTGCGGCACACCACCTTGACCAGCAAATGCGGGATATTCGTGCGGCGGGCAAAGTGATTGGCCTAGAGCGCGTGGCCATTATGGCGGCCCTTAACCTGAGTCATGAAGTTCTCAGCCTACAGGGCGGCCAAGCTCCCAAGCCCTTCGATGGGCATGAAGATCGCCTCAAAACCCTCGCGAGTAAATTAGATGAAGCCCTGTACCAGTTAAGACAACTGGAAATCAACTAACAGCTTTACGTTATACTGTGGCTGCAACCTGGCGTATTGGCCAGACAGTCAGTCCTCGAGCCGATAATGCTACACCCGGGGACCACCGTTTGCTGTTGTTGTGCAAATCCGGCACGTCCGGAGAGCCTGATGCAGCACGGCGGTCACCACCTTGAGCCTCAGGGTTCAAGGGCGACACCGTCAGCGGTACGCTGGGTTGCCTCCCAAAAAGGGCTAAGCCATGAGCAGCTCCACTACCAAGATCACGTGGCGCCGAAAAATGCGACACCTGCGCGATGAGCAGGCACCCGTAGCATTACCTCCACTAATAGGTACCCTAACTGCGCTGCCTTTATGGCAAAGTGCGTCAGTAATCGCGAGCTACTGCCAAGCAGGATCAGAACAGTCTCCTTCGCAGGTTGAGGAAGCGGCCGTCAGTGAGGGCAAAACCATTGTTTATCCTCGGGTTTTAGGTGCGGGAGAAATGGTCTTCAAAACCGGTGTGCCGAGAGCGGCTTTTGAGACAAATCGCTACGGGATCGACGAGCCCCCGGCAACGGCAGCAACATTTGATGTCTCGACAATCGATCTTTTTTTAATACCGCTGCTAGCCTGTGACCAATTTGGAACTCGCCTAGGTTATGGCGGGGGTTACTATGATCGCCTGCTTGAGTCCACAGCGGGCTTCAGATGCGGCTTGGGGTTTGATTTCCAAAGAGTCACCGAGCTGCCCAAAGAACAGCATGATGTTCGGATGCAGGCCTTGCTAACCGAATCCGGTCTCGAGCTGTTCTGAAACCCCGAGAAAAACTCCGAGTTAGTCTACGATGATACCCGCTTGTTGCGGAGCCATACTGGTGCTGGGGGCCGCGTCGGTTATGAATGACCCAGTGACAGCGCCTAAAGCCACCACAACGGCGATAATCAGTAAAATGTCGGGTTTTCTATGACCCATAGGGTTCGCGCTCTTTAAACAGTCAGGTTCAGTGATGCCGCGCCAGCCCAAAAAGGTGATACGTTTCACAACTTAGAGCGATATTGCCCCGCTAAAAATATTTTGTCAATATTTCACAAAATTAATTTTCAGGCGTGGCGGCAGGTTTTAAGTATGCCACGTAAGCCGGATTGTTTGTTTCTTCCCAATATGGAAAGCCCACTCCCGCTAAGGCCTTAAGCAGAGCAGAACGACGTCCGTCCACCAGCCGGAACCCAACCAATATTCGGCCATAAGCCGCACCATGATTTCGGTAGTGAAATAGAGAAATATCAAAATCATTACCCAGAGCATTTAAAAATTTGAGCAGAGCTCCTGGCCGCTCGGGAAACTGGACTCTGAAAACAAATTCATCACCCAGTGTCGAGGACGCCTGGCCACCCACCATATGCCTTACATGAAGTTTGGCGGTCTCGTTATCGGTGAGGTTATCGATCGAGTACCCTTTTTTCTGAAGCTTTTTTGTTAATTGCTGCAGATCTGTGCTGTTGGGTGTCACCGACAAGCCAACAAAAACCTGCGCTGCACGGTTATCAACATAACGGTAATTAAACTCGGTGATATTACGCTTGCCCAGTTCACTGCAAAATCGTCGAAAAGCACCTGCGCGTTCCGGAATAGTGACCGAAATAACGGCCTCCCGACGCTCCCCTATTTCAGTGCGCTCTGAGATGTAACGCAACCGATCAAAATTCGTGTTGGCACCACTCACGGTAGCGGCCATGGTGGCTCCTTGGATACCGTGCTCCTCTGCATATTTTTTCATTCCCGCCACGGCCAGAGCGCCAGCAGGTTCGGCAATCGCGCGAGTATCCTCAAAAATATCCTTTACACCCGCGCATATTTCATCGGTACTCACCGTAATAATATCCGTAACGTGGCTTTTGATAAGACGCAGGGTTTCTTTGCCCGCTTGGGCAACTGCACAACCATCGGCAAACAAACCGACTTCCCGCAACCGAACACGCCGACCAGCATCAAGAGCCGCGCGAACGCAGGCAGCGTCTTCAGGCTCAACGCCGATAATCTGAGTTTTAGGCCAGACATACCGCAAGTAAGTCGCCATACCTGCAATTAATCCACCTCCGCCCACGCATACAAATACATAGTCCAGAGGAGCCGGAGCCTGCCGAGTTAACTCCACAGCCACCGTACCCTGACCGGCAATAACATCTGGGTCGTCAAAGGGATGCAAAAAGGTCATGCCCTCAGCAGCGACAATTTCGGCCGCCAAATGTGCAGCTTCATCGAAAGTATCGCCGTGTAAAATAACTGAAGCCCCATAGTTTCGAACCGCTTCGACCTTTATTGCTGGAGTGGTCACTGGCATCACGATCTTGGCTTTTACCGATAGCTTCTGTGCAGCCAAAGCCACGCCTTGGGCGTGGTTTCCCGCAGAGGCGGCAACCACGCCCCGTCGGCGAGAAGGCTCATCGAGGTTGACCATCTTGTTGTAGGCGCCCCGCAATTTGAAAGAAAAGACCGGCTGCAGATCTTCCCGCTTTAAAAATATTTGATTCCCCAGTCGCCGCGTCATCAGCGGCGCCTCGCTCAAAGGCGTCTCACGGGCGACGTCATAGACCCGCGCATTTAGGATTCGTTTGATGTAGGCATCTGTCATAGCCGCTTTCCCGCGGAAGTCGAGGGGGGATAATACGTGCAAATCGGTAATTACGTCAGGATGCAGTCCAGTTTCATTTGCCCGGGAACGCTCCATCACGGACAATGGCCGTTTTCCCTTCGTTAGCCCCTCGGAGCCACTATGACGTCACGCTTGCAACTCGCCAATGCCATTAGGGCATTAAGTATGGATGCCGTGCAAGCGGCCAATAGCGGCCATCCCGGAGCTCCTATGGGTATGGCGGACATCGCAGAAGTGCTTTGGAACGGCTATTTGAAACATAATCCGAACAATCCTGACTGGCCAGATCGCGATCGCTTTGTGCTGTCAAATGGCCATGGATCCATGTTGCTTTACAGCTTGCTGCACCTCTCGGGATACGACTTAACCATTGAAGATCTCAAGAATTTTCGACAATTTCATGCCAAAACCGCGGGGCACCCCGAATACGGTTATGCTCCCGGAGTTGAAACTACGACCGGACCTTTAGGTCAGGGGTTGGCCAATGCCGTTGGTATGGCGCTTGCCGAAAAAACCCTCGCCGCTCAATTTAATACAGAAACACACCAGCTGGTTGATCACCGAACCTGGGCCTTTCTTGGCGATGGCTGTCTTATGGAAGGCATTTCCCACGAGGCTTGCTCCCTGGCAGGCACACTTGGGCTGGGCAAGCTCATTGCGTTTTATGACGACAATGGTATTTCGATTGACGGCGAAGTTACCGGCTGGTTTACCGACGATACAACGAAGCGCTTCGAAAGTTACGGATGGCAGGTCATTCCAAATATCGACGGTCACGATCATGCCAGTATTAGCGCGGCGATCGATCTCGCACTTGAGAACGACAATAAACCCACCCTTATTTGCTGCCGCACCATTATTGGCAAAGGAGCGCCGAATAAACAGGGCACAGAGTCGTGCCACGGCGCCCCCTTAGGTGCCGATGAAATTACAGCGACTCGCGCTGCGTTGGGGTGGGAGCACGGACCCTTCGAAATTCCCGAGGCCGTCTACGCCGGCTGGGACGCAAAAATTCGTGGTGCCGAACAAGAGCAAGACTGGAAATCGCGATTTGCAGACTTCGCCAATACAGCACCCGAGCAAGCCGAGGAACTGGCACGACGGCTCAAAGGTGCCATTCCGGAAGGCTTTGAGGCAAAAATCGATAACTATATTGCTTTGTGTGCTGAGACCGGTGCTGACATAGCATCACGCAAAGCGTCTCAACAAACCCTGAACACTCTCGGACCTTTATTGCCCGAGATGCTGGGCGGCTCAGCAGATCTCGCTGGCTCCAATCTGACCCTCTGGCAGGGCTCCAAGGGAGTCACTGCAGCCGACGCCTCAGGAAATTACGTCTACTATGGTGTCCGTGAGTTTGCGATGTCGGCCATGATGAACGGCATCGCCTTGCACAAGGGTTTCATTCCTTACGGAGCCACCTTCTTGATCTTCATGGAGTACGCCCGAAACGCCGTGCGTATGGCTGCGCTTATGCGTCAGCGGGTGATTTTTGTATACACCCATGACTCGATAGGTCTCGGCGAGGATGGCCCCACTCATCAACCTGTAGAACAGCTTACGGCGCTGCGCAGCACACCCAATCTAGAAACTTGGCGACCCTGCGATACCGTGGAGTCAGCCGTTGCATGGAAAATGGCAATCATGCGCGATGAGGGCCCAGCAGCCTTGATCTTTTCACGCCAGACCCTCGCTCATCAGTACCGAGCGGAGGAGGACCTCAAAGAAATAGAACGTGGTGGCTATACCCTCATATCAGAGGTCGGTGAACTCGATGCCATCATCATCGCAACCGGTTCTGAAGTGGGCCTTGCCGTAGCAGCCGCCCAATTCCTCGCCGAAAAGGGCCGGGGTATTCGGGTCGTGTCTATGCCCTGTGCCGAGCGTTTTATGGCCCAAGACGTGACCTATCGAGAATCTGTACTACCCAGTGACGTGCTGGCGCGTGTTGCGGTTGAAGCCGCTCACGCCGACTATTGGTATAAGTTTGTTGGTCTCGATGGCCGAGTTGTGGGCATGCAAAGTTTCGGCGAATCCGCGCCCGGAGGGGAGCTCATGGCGCATTTCGGTTTTACCGTTGAAAACGTCATTGCCGCCGTCGAGGACGTGTTTCTAGACTAACGCTACGCTAATTGAGACACAGATTCCCGTGAACCAACGTATAGCGATTAATGGCTTCGGGCGCATAGGGCGCACTGTTTTACGTGCCTGGACGGCAAGGGAAGCACTGCACGAGACGGTTGAAATCACCGCCATTAACGAGATTGCCGACCCCGAAACGGTAGCGCATCTTGCTAGATACGACTCAACACATGGACGTTTTCCCGGCGTGATCGCCAGTGCGGATAAGTCTCTACAGGTTGATGGGAAATCCATCTCACTGCTGCGAGAAACCCGCATTGATAATTTGCCGTGGCACGATCTAGAGATCGATCTTGTTATCGAGAGCACTGGGGCCTTCAGTGACCGCACTACCGCAGAGCAACACATCAACAGTGGTGCGCGCCGAGTTTTGTTTTCACAGCCCGCTCAGCCCGATGTCGACGCCACCATAGTCTGGGGGCTTAACCAATCTGAGCTCCGGGCTGATCACCGCATTATTTCGGCAGGGTCCTGCACAACCAACGCCCTTTGTCCGGTATTAAAAATTATCGATGATGCCTTTGGCATTGAGGCCGGTACAATCACCACCGTTCACTCTGCAATGAATGATCAGCCGGTGCTGGATGCTTACCACCACACCGACCTTCGTAAAACCAGAGCCGCTTTTCATTCAATTATTCCAGTTGATACCGAACTCGCGGCGGGTATTCCCAGAATTTTACCCAAGCTGACAAATAAGCTAACAGCGCACGCACTCCGCGTACCTACACTCAACGTCTCAGCGTTAGACATAACGCTGCAAACCCGACGCAGCTGTCATGCCGCTGCAGTAAATGGGGCGCTGAGTGCAGCGGCTGAAAGCAGTCTTATTGGAGTTCTTGGGGTTGCTACGGAGCCATTGGCCTCCTGCGACTTTAACGGAGAGAGCTGTTCCGGTGTGGTCGACTCCAGTCAGACACAGGTTGCGGGAGACCACTTAGTCAAAATACTCGTTTGGTTTGACAATGAATGGGCTTACGCCCAACGACTGCTCGATATTATTCAACATGTGGGTGCGCTAAACAAAAGCTGAAGCCCAATTTGGAGTTTGCCATGAAGCTAATGCACGAGCTTGATCTGAGTAGAAAGCGGGTCCTTATCCGCGAAGATCTCAATGTGCCCATAAAAGACGGCCGGGTTACCAGCGACGCACGCCTGCTAGCAACCCTTCCAACCATTAGACAGGCACTAGCGTCTGGCGCAGCCGTTATGCTGATGTCTCATTTGGGACGGCCCGAGGAGGGCACCTGGGACAAGCATTTTTCTCTGGCACCAGTGGCCCATCGCTTAACCGAGCTTCTTGGGGCCGACGTAGCGCTGGTCCAAGACTGGGAACAGGCGGCGCCCCAACAAGGACAGATTCTTTTGCTTGAGAACGTGCGTTTCAACTCTGGGGAAAAGACAAACGCAGACGCACTCGCCCAGCGCTACGCAGCACTATGTGATGTCTTTGTGATGGACGCATTTGGAACCGCCCATCGGGCTCAAGCGTCGACTCATGGCGTGGCTCGATTCGCCGCTCAAGCCTGCGCTGGGCCATTACTCGCAGCAGAGCTATCAGCACTGAAGAGTGCACTAGCACAGCCTGCGCGGCCAATGCTTGCCATTGTTGGTGGGTCAAAAGTCTCGACCAAGCTCGCTGTGCTTGAGCAGTTGGCCAAGACGTGTGACAGCCTCATCGTAGGTGGTGGTATCGCCAATACCTTTCTTGCGGCAGCGGGATATCCCGTAGGCTGCTCACTTCATGAGCCCGACCTTATCAATACAGCACGCGAACTCTTGCAAAACAGCCATATCCCCTTGCCCATCGATGTCGTTGTGGCGAAATCGTTCAGTGAAGACGCCACTGCTACACTTAAATTGGCCAGCGAAGTCGCTGCAGATGACATGATCCTTGACGTGGGGCCACAATCGGCAGCAGCCATGGTAGAACAACTTAAGCTGGCGGAAACTATTCTTTGGAATGGTCCCGTGGGGGTTTTTGAGTTTGAATCGTTTTCACACGGTACTGCAGAGCTCGCTAGGGGGGTTGCGTCATCTCAGGCTTTTTCTCTGGCCGGAGGGGGCGATACACTGGCTGCTATTGATCAATTTGGCGTGAGTGATCGTGTGTCATATATCTCCACCGGGGGGGGCGCTTTTCTCGAGTATGTTGAAGGA
>JAQWYY010000223.1 GCA_029253705.1 Luminiphilus sp.
ACGGTTGCGGAAAATCCCGCGATGATGGTGCCATCAAAATCAAAAATTGCGGCTGTCTCAGGACCGGGTTTGGAGGCGTTGATATCGGCAATGAGTTTGGAAAAGTTCAAGGGGTGTCCTTAGATGTTTAGCGTCAAATGGTCAGCATTGCCCTAGTAGGGCATCATTATCACAAACATACACGGCTAGCTCATTGGGGCAAAGTACATAGTACTTGCTCGCGAGCTGTCATTTATCACAGTTGCTCGCCAATCTGGCGCAATTACCCGGTGAGCCTGTGGTGTAAAGGAGAGACGTCAAGTTCATGAACGACCAAACAGATAGAGTTCCGGGAGATGTTTTCTGGCGCATATTTCTTGAGGAAGAGCGTTTACCCAGTAGTTATCGTGAAACCGCCGAAGTCTGGTTTAAACCTTTAGTTCAATTTATTTTGCAGCCATACAATAAACAGGCAGCGACGCCCGCGAGTTCACCTCAAATTATCGGCATACATGGGTGTCAGGGTTCAGGAAAAAGCACTTTAGCGGCGCTTTTGGAGGCCTGGTTAGGGGGTATTGCTGATTTAAATGTGTTGCGCTTGTCCATAGATGATTTTTATTTGACCAAGCATCAGCGTCGATCTTTGGCAGAATCTATACACCCATTATTTGCGACTCGCGGTGTGCCTGGTACTCACGATATTGCGTTGTTAGAAAAAATTTTGCGGGCAGTGATTGCGCGAAGCACTGAAGAAATTGCCATCCCGAGGTTTGATAAGGCGAGAGACGATCGAGCATCACTCGAAAAATCAGTGGTTGCCCGTGACATTGACGTGGTCTTACTGGAAGGGTGGTGTGTGGGCCTTCCTCCCGAGCCCGAACATCGGTTAGAGCATGTCATTAATGATCTGGAGTTGGAGCAAGATCCTCAGGCTATTTGGCGTAGGGAGGTCAATAAAGCGTTAGCAGGTGGGTACACAGCGGCGTTTGACCTCTTAACAACTCTTGTTGTGCTGAAAGCCCCGCATTTTGACACCGTGGTCGATTGGCGTTGGGAGCAAGAGCAAAAGCTTAGCGGACGGCAGCAGGGCTCTTCGCGAATCAACGACGCTTTGATGGATCGAGAGGGTGTTGAGCGCTTTGTGCGATTTTTTCAGCGGCTCACCGCCTGGGGTCTGGAGGTCATGCCAGATCGCGCTGATCTTTGCTTCCACTTGGACCAAAATCGTCAAATTAAATTTAATTCCGGGCCCTGGGCTGGCGGTTGATTGACTCTCTATGATGCTCACCTTGTGGCAGCGCACGGATGTTTTGAGCTCAGGGTAAGACCGCCTTGCGAAATATTTCAAAAGCTTGGCGAGATGCTTTGCGCGGTTTCTCCGCCTTAGCTGCAGCCTTGGCACAAGATTTTTCGCTGACCGACAATCGATCGATGAAGCCCTTTCCGATTAGGGAGATGCCTCCAGTCATAACTGCAAGACCGCCCTGCACAATGGCGCCCTCTGGATCTAGGGACATTTTAGGTCGGGCCAGGGTTCCGGCCACACCGACAAAGGGGTTAAAGGCGGTACTTGCGCTTATGCCCAAACCTTTTTGTGGGACGGTATTGAAGGTCATGAACAGCTTTTCATTATGTAAATCGACTTGACCTTTACTGACAATAGCCAACTTATCTGAGATGACAATAGCAAGGGGATCCCCTTTTACTTTGCCGCTATGAACCTCTGCAAACGCTGCCCCACACTGCAGTTTAGTGACTTTTTCTTCCTCTTCGAAGGCATCGAGAAGCGATACAAGTTCCGCAAGGAAGTCATTCGTAAAAAAGCCTGACAGCTCTCCGGGGATAACCCCCTCATGCAGCGCTATTTGCAGTGATCCATTTAAGCTCTGCGCCAGCTCTCGCAGTGTGTTGCCCGAGCCAAATAATTCACCCGAAAAATCTGCGGAGGGCAGTGCTGTTAGATCATCAATTTTAATGGTGGAATTTGGCGATATGGGTCTGACATTGTCACCCTTTATTGTTAGACCAAAGTGTTGTCCGTCGATTCCGGGAACACCGAACCCCGATAACTCAATGCCACCGCCCGATTCACTTTTCACAACGGCTTTATCCACGATAAAGTAGCCGTCGTTGATATGACTGATTAGCTCAATGTTATTGAATCTTCGTTTACGAGCTATGAGTTGGTCGGCGGTTAGGTTGATGTCAGCATCAAAGTGCTTCAGGAATTCAAGGTTGATTTCGGCGAGAGGTATGACTTTTTTATTACGGGCAGTCTTTGTCTTCTTCGCGGCGGCATTTTCCTCCCTTGATCGGGACCTCTTTCGACTTTTCTTCTCAGGATGCGCTGGCGCTGCTGGGGAAAGAGATGTCTCCTGAGTGCGCGTTGGTTCCACCGCATGTTCCACCGCATGTTCCACCGCATAAAGGGGCCGTAGATCTATCATGCTACTGTGGAGTGCCAATTGAATGATGGGATGTGATGGGTCACTAATCCTTAATTGGCCGCTGAGTTCAGAATCCAATGATTTAACCGCTAGGGTGTCAGCGGTGAGGTGTGATTCGTCCCCGCTTAATGACGCTTCAATTTGTAGTGGAACTTTCGGCAGGGTAAGGTCTGCCAGCAAACCCAATCGTTGCAAGTCTGGAAGATCCACCTGAATTTCCAGATTGGTGCCTGCAAAATTTTCGCCGAATTGGACCTCTCCTTGCGAATGCATCTTTGCGCCGGCGGCCGTATTTAATGTGAGCTCCCGAACCGATAATCGTGACCCGCGTTGGGTAAGATTAACCTTAGCTGTTAAGGAGAGCGGCTTGGTTAAAGCCGTAACATTTTCTAGCACTACCCAGTTATAAGCGTTCTCTAGGTCTAACCTGGCGTCTACGGTCACTGCGCCGTCGGAAGATTGAGCATCGCCAGCGATGGCCAAATTACCGATGTTAAGTTTTAAACCTTCAACATCAAAATTTTTCGGGGTGACTGTGAATCTACCGGTAGCCCTAAGTGGCTGGTCGAGTTGGCCTTGTGGAATTTCAGGGGACAGATACTTGGTCGGGATTAGCTCGGTGAGGTTGTGTCCCTGCAGTTTCAAGTCACCGGTGATTGATTGCTGCTTTGGGATAACTGTCACCGCTCCTTGGATCTCAACTTTTGCTATCGCGATAGCGAGATCTTGCAGGTTCAGAGCGCCTTCAGCCCATTTGGCGCGGAAGCTGCCAGTAGCCGTTTGGTTTGGGATGAGAGCGAGGGTGTCGCCATTTTGCAGCCAGTGGCTGAGGGTTTGTCTCGGGTTAGCTACTGTCATTTTGTGGGCAGTAGTAAATTCTGCGACAGGGCCCTTGCGTGGAAATTTGGCTGTGAAGTGACTTGAAATGCCTTCAACGACGAGCTTGCCGGCGCTCAGTTCGATGTCATTGTTTGTGACCAGCAGGTCTGTGTTCACTGACCAACGGTCACGAAAGCTAGGTTTTTGATGGGCCAGCATGAGCACGGTCCCCAGATCATCGCCCGTAGCAGAGAGAGTCAACGAAGTTCCCGTCAATTTGCGCTGGCCACGTAACCATCCGTCGGCCTGAAGTTCTCCGTACTGGGTGGTTACCAGACCGTTTATTTTCGTATTTTGCTCATCCGTTTCTAGAGAGATATTTGCCATCACAGCACCCTTAATTCCCTCTGGCAGCTGCAGGACATCCTGAAAAATCTCAATCGCAGGCACCGACGCTTGTGCCGACAAATTCGCCTGAATTGGCGTGTTTATATTTGGAATATCCAGCTCTGCAGCTATTTGTAGCCGCCCTATATTAATACGAGACTCACGAACACTCAGCCACTGCTGGTCTCGTTTGACTTTCCCTGTCACGCTAAAGGGCACGTGGGGGATGTCCGGTGCCCCCAATAAATCTCCGAGACGGCCCATGTCGGGCCCGCTTACAGCAACGGCTAATTCAACATCGGATAAGGTGCGAAAATTATTGGCGGTGCCACTGATAACCCCAGAAAAATCACCGACTAAGCCGTCGACCCGAACAACCATCTTGTCTATCCCCGGCTGTACAGAAATACTCAGGTCTAGTGCGCCCTGACTGAATGGCGGCAAGTTGAGCAGCCTTGTGAAATATTCGACACTCGGCCCCTGAAGGGTGATTTCGACTTGGGGCCTATTCGGCGCTCTGAGATCGCGTATCAGAGCTTTACCTTCGAGATGTACGTCGCCTACGTTCATATCGAGGCCAAAATTGATATCGGTCAAAGAGGCCAGGGTGCTTGCAGAAGAGGCGGTAATTGCGGCCTGTAAAGGCGCCTCATTAACCTCCCCAACAACGGATAATTTTGCTCCACTGAGGTTTTGGTCCAAATTCGCGTCGACCCGCAGTGTCCTCGTCTTGTTTTGTTTATCAACTAGCGTGAGCTGTAAACCAATAATGTCGGCATATTCTAAAAATACCGGTATGCCTTTTGCTGATTGGTCCGATGTAAATGCGGTATCTGGGTTTTTTTTGAGGTCAAACTGCCAGTTCGACTGGCCCTTTACTCCTTGAATGAGGTGGAGTTTGGGTTGGGTCAACGTCAGAGACTTTATTTTCGGTTGGCCAAGCAAAAGATCAGGGATCGAGGCATGGAGTTCAGCAGAGGCTAAGTCTAAAAATGCAGGTCCGTTGAACCCTTTTGGTTGCGCAATGACAACATCGGCCACTGTGATGTTGATTGACCGGTCGATATCGATATCGATGTCAAGATTCGAAAAAGTGACGTTTCGCTGAAGCAGCTGGCTAGTTTTACGCGCGACAAAGTCTCGAAAAAAATCACTCTCTTTAGTGATCAAAGCGCCTGCGATCAGAGCGCTCATTAGCACCGCTGTCACTATAAAAAATTTATTTATTGATCTCACGTATATCCCGAGACACCTGTTGTGTCGGGTTGAGACTAGTCGCTACCTTAAGTGACGTCGACCCCCTGCAGCGATTGAATCAACTTTTATTCAAAACCTTTACCCTCAGCGGCGGGAATTTTTAAATGTAGGTGCCGCTTAAAAAGTGGCAAATATTCATCTTGCCGGTGGCTGACAAAGATCAGCGTTGTGTGACGGCGGTTTTCAAGTGTGATCAGTAAATCCAAAATCCTTGCTCGATTTAATTCATCAAGGCCCTGAGTCGGCTCGTCTAAAACCAGCAGTAATGGTGACTTGACCAAGGCGCGGGCAATAAGGACTAGGCGCTGCTCGCCGTAACTCATCGTGTGAAAAGGCTCCGAGCCATGTTCGGGCAGGCCTGCTGCTTGCAGCCATTGCTTTGCAATGTTGACCTGAACTTTGCTGACCTGCTCATACACGCCAATAGAATCGAAAAACCCTGAACAAACCACCGTGAGGGCATCACAGCGCACCCGGTAAAACCGGTGGAGTTCACTGCTAACGATACCCATTTGCTGTTTTAATTCCCAGATCGACTCTCCATGGCCACGCTGATAGCCCAGCACGCGAATGTCGTTGTTGTAGCTTTGTGGATTATCTCCGGTTATTAAGCCTAGCAGGGTGGACTTGCCCGCACCGTTCTCCCCAGTAATCAAGGTGTGTTCAAGGGGCACCAGTTGCAACGTCAGGTCATGCAGAACGACCTGTTGACCGTACTGAACCGATGCGCTGGTGATGTCAATAATGTAGTCGTGAGGGAAATCTGCGAGATGCCTAGCTTGCTCCGGCCAATCTGGCTGTTGTGTTGGCGAGAATAAGGCTCCCAGAAATTGCTCCCTCTGAGCCGGCTCGTTGCCATCAAGGCATGTGAGCAAGCCATTTTGCACCGTTGCGATGGCGCCACACCACAGTGGTATATCGCTGCGGTTGCTTAATAAAAATACCATCGTCGTGCCCGTTTCCCAAACCGACTTTAATGCCGCGGACAGATTCTCGCAGGCTTTATGGTCGAGACTATCGAAGGGATTATCGAGAATAAGGATTTCAGCACCTTGAAACAGGGCTTGAGCAATGAGTAATTTACGGCTCTCTCCGGTACTCAGCTGGGTGTAAGGTCGATCTAATCGGTGGCGCAAATTCAACGCATCCAATAGGGGGTCATTGATTTTGTCAGCGGGCAAAAAGTCTATCGCACGGGTGGCAGTTTCGCTCTCAGGAAGTAAATCGTTAGCTGCTAGTTTTAACTCTCGCTCAAAGATGCTCTGCTGCTCTTCGAAAGACACCAAGCTTATTGCCGTTACCGGCAATTCATGAGTGACCGACCCCCGACTATCGCCCTCGAGCTGCCCCAAGAGCAGTCGGTCAATAAATTGTTTTCCCGAGCCATTGGGCCCCACTACGCACCAGGCTTCGCCTGAGCTAATCGTCCAGTTATCGACGCTTAGGTCGGGGGATTTAAAGGCGGTGATCCGAATCATGTTGCTGTGGATTCCAGGTAAGTGCGAGCGGTGAGTCCCGCCGATGTGTCGTGGAATAGTAACGCACTCAGGGCTTATGGTTTAGGGGGCAATGCCAATAACAGCCCCGCTGAGACCGTCGCTGTTAGGTCTTTACATGGGCATAACGCCCACTGATTGTTTGTCGACTGCGGGGCGTAAAAAAATCGATTTCAAGCCGTAAATAGTGGCTTTTACAGTTGGGGTCGCACTTCCATTTCCGGCTTACGCCCACATTTTGAGCGCCACAATTCAACATTTTTTAGCCTTGCTGGAGAGGATTTGATGGCTTGAATGGCCATAAAACTACGAGAAATTGAACGTTCTATTGTTGTCCTAGAGGACACCATTGCGATGCAAGCACACTCAATGCTTAAACTTTGGCAAGCCTTAAGCCCACGATCGGCTAACACCCTAATAAAAAACAAAGGGGCTTGCCTACAGCCCTCGTCGTATGGTGACCAGTTTGCACTACTTAAATTAACGAGGGGGCAAGCTTTCTACGCGGCAAAGGCGGTGTGGGCTCGTTATTTTGGTCAGGCTGCTGTGGTTGAAATACTGCTTTATCAAGCAGCATTAACACCGTTTGATGTTGAGACCGTGGCCTATGACGCCCATCAGGAATATAGAATTCCGGTGCTTGATCTGCCCGTGCTGTCGTTGGGCCAGGTTGTATCTGCTCGCGTTATTGGCTCGGTAGGGGGGTCAAATCAGCTAAGTGAGTCTCGGGGTTTAACAGAGAAAACGTCCATTGCGCATCTTGCTCGAGGTTTGGGAAACACAATTCAGGCTCGGCCTCTCCCGAGCTTATGACAGCCACAGTGGTGGTATCGTTTTGACTAATTAGGCCACGAATCCCCGGGGTTAGCTTGAGTGGCGTCCCAAGTAGCTGAAAAAGGTTGCCGTCACCTTGGTGTTTTACGAGGGCTTCTCGCATGCACCACTGGCGATAAAACCAAGCCATGCCCTCGGCCTCTGAGCAGTTTGTGAAATGGGTTTGACCCTCAGACCAAAAATAGCGCTCTACCACTTTAGCTACTGACCTCGGCCGGTGGTGTTCTATGTCCACTCCAACAGCCCCTAGCGTGTTGATCGCGACTAGAATTGCGTTGTGGGAGTGGCTAATACTGCACGCAATTGAACGACCGTCTGCAGTCAATAGCATGGGCGCTGTGCCTGTGGCTGAAACAACTTCGGCAGCCACCCCTAAGCGTTGCTGAGCTAAGGTTTGGAGTAGCTTTCGCGTCACAACAAACTCGGTTTTTCGGGGCTCCCCCTTCATCAGTGCGATTCTCTGTTGGTCGGCTGATGAAAGCCCGCTTCGCCACTGGGCAATGGCATGGAGTGGAATGTTCTCAGTGTCCGGCAGAAATGCGAGGGTAATCATGATCGAGTATCCAACGGGGCAGTCAAATTGAAGCCAACCGTGTATTCTTCCTTGGCGTTCATCATTACTAGGTTACCTCAATGTTTCGGACTGTTTTTGTTGTTGTATTTGTTGCCGTGATTTCGGCCTGTGCGAGTAAGCCAACCTACGAACTTGACTACGATCAGGATTTCGATTTTTCGAGCTTCAAAACCTACCGATGGTATGACGATGTCGTTCACTCTCGTGAATCTCAATACCGAAAATTTAATTCATCCGATAAACGCATTCGCGAAGTGGTTAGCAAGGAGCTTGCCGTACACAACCTTCGCGAAAGCAAAACGAAAGACGCTGATTTTTGGATTAATTACACCGTTTCTAAGCAGCGCCAGCAAATTATTCACTCCACAGGGTACGACAAAGGTATGCACGGCGGTGTTTCGGCGGGCACTTATGGCAGTTCGGTGATGGTTGGCTACAGCTCGGGGCCTTCGGTGCGAGAGTATGACGAAGGCACAGCGATTCTCGACGTTATAGATGCTAATACTCAGAAGATTGTTTGGCGCGGTATTGCTGAAGGCCGGCTAAAAGATCATCCGACAATGAGTGAGCGCTACAAGGCTACGATGGCGGTTGCCAGTGAGCTACTGGTTGATTTTCCGCCCGGTACGGCACCATGAGAGTGGTGTCGTTTGGCAGGCGAGGCCTGATCGGTGGCTCAACGAGGTCTGAGGGCACGCTGGCGGTTTTTGGGATGGAGTTAGCTAATCCATGTTGAGTAAAAAGCATTTGATGCCACCACTACTAGTTCTGGTTTGCTTGCTTTATGCGGTGCTCGTAAACCCGTTAGCAAGTCGTGTTGTTGGGGTATCGGTACTTCCTCTTATTTTCGCAGCAATATTTGTTATCCAGCTTTTGGGGTTTAGCTATGCCTGGTGGGCGCGAACCGAACGTTTCTACGATCTCATCGGCAGTCTGACATTCATAAGTGCGGTGTTACTGGCGTTAATGCTGAACCCGGCGCCAAGTACTTATAGTTATGTAATGGCCGCCTTAGTGGTGATATGGGCCCTGCGCTTGGGTATTTTTTTATTTGTGCGTATCGCGGATGTTGGGGAGGATCGCCGATTTCGCAAGATTAAACAGTCCTTCTGGCATTTCTTGCTTGTTTGGACCTTGCAGGGAGTCTGGGTGAGCCTAACGAGCAGCGCGGCGCTTGTTGCGATTTTGAGCCCTGACGTTGGCCCAATTGCGGGGGTTGCTGGGCTGGGGGTGTTGGTTTGGCTTGGGGGATTTACCTTGGAGGTAGTTGCTGACAAGCAGAAGTCTAATTTCCGCAATGACCCCAAAAACGCTGGGCAGTTTATACGTCATGGGGTTTGGGCCGCTTGCCGACACCCTAACTACTTGGGTGAAATCATGCTTTGGACGGGGGTATTTTTGGCGGCACTGCCGGTAATGCAAAGTTGGCAATTTGCCACGGTGCTCTCACCCCTATTTGTCGTGATTTTACTGACGCGAATTAGTGGTATTCCCACTTTGGCGCATCGGGGCGTATCGCAGTGGGGTGAGGATCCCGCATACCAAGCCTACTTGCGTGACACTCCGGTGCTGATTCCTCGATTATTTGTGCAACGTCGAGTCTCGAAAAATTGAATGCCGGACGTACCCGTGACCACATCAACTGATACCGAAAATCACGAGACATTAAATTCTGGTGATGGCGAGGCGCCCTACAAAGCTTTTAGTACTCGCTATCGTAATTACGTGCTGGGGTTGCTGACCTTGGGTTACGTCTTCAACTTTGTCGATCGTCAGGTAATGACGATTCTTCTGGAGCCGATAAAAGCTGAGTTCAACGCGTCAGACACACAAATGGGTTTACTCTCTGGGCTGGCATTTGCACTTTTCTATGCCGTCTTGGGCATTCCTGTGGCTCGTCTTGCCGACCGCTGGTCTCGACGCAATGTGCTGGCAATTTCGATGGCAACG
>JAQWYY010000077.1 GCA_029253705.1 Luminiphilus sp.
GCCCTGAGCCAGTCCCTCGATCTTGGCTATGCCCACCACATTCAGCGGTTAATGGTGATAGGTAACTTTGCCTTACTAGCTGGACTCGATGTCCAAAGCGTGTGCGCGTGGTATTTGGCTGTCTACGTCGATGCTTACGAATGGGTGGAGCTGCCCAATACCTCAGGAATGGCTTTGTTTGCTGATGAAGGTGCGATGGCCAGTAAACCTTATGCAGCAAGTGGCAAATACATTCAGAAACAGGGTAATCATTGTAAGCAGTGTCGCTATAACCCCGCCAAAATGACGGGAGACGAGGCCTGTCCCTACAATAGTCTTTATTGGCATTTTATCGATCGTAATACTGACTTGCTCAGCTCTAATCCAAGAATGGGTTTGATTATGGGGAATTGGCGAAAGCGTGATCCGCAAGAGAAGCAAGCTATAACAGCGTGGGCAGAGACCTTGCTGGAACAGTTGTAGGACGTGTCTTGTCATCTTGACTTCGAGGTGAAATCAGGCCCAGTCTTATTCGCAACTGAAATATCCCAGAAGGGCAAAGTCCCATAGCCCGGGTTACGCCATCTTCCAAGGCTCAGAGACACAGCAGATTTGGCAGTATCAACAAGCACCTCCAATGCGGGCTCCAAGCCGCACAGGGTTGTTGTGCCACCCGCTGCTAGTTGCCACCGCGTGCTTTGTGGCGCTGACTCCCGCAGCGTTTTGAGCAGTAGACAACCTCGTCCCAATTGTTCTTCCAGCGAGCACGCCAGGAAAAAGGCAGTTTACAGACCGGGCAGACCTTGGTCGGTAAATCACTTTTTTTACGCATACGGGGCACTAGTGCCCCTCACCGATGGGCCAATCAGCTGCGTCAATGACATAGTGAGGTTGCGAGGGGCGATCTCCTCCCCACTTAGCAGTAAAAACCCCTTGTGGGTCCCATTGTCCGGCCTGCTTATCGACATTAAAGTGACGGCCACCGCGGGGATCGCTGCCAACGCCTGCAATGTATTGCCAGTTGCCATAATTACTACCCACGTCATAGTCGATGAGGTGTTTTTCAAAAAATGCCGCACCAAATCGCCAATCAACTTTCAGTTCATTGATCAGGCAGCTCGCGGCTATTTGCCTGCCACGGTTACTCATCCAGCCGGTCGCCACCAGTTGTCGCATCAGCGCGTTAACCAAGGGAAAGTTGGTATCTCCAGCACACCATCGTGCAAAATTTCTCGGATCAAAGGTGTTGGTGCGAATTTTTCCCGAGCCACCGCTAATTTTGAACATTTGTACGTCATCAACCACGGCACGCCAGTAAAAAAATTCGCGCCACAGAAGTTCGAAAAACAACCAGTAGGTTGACTCGTTGCTGAGGTTTTCGCGCTCAAAGCGGAACACCTCATGGGCAACCTCTCGAACCGATAAATTGCCATTGGCTAGCCAAGGTGACAGTGTGCTGGAGCCGTCCAGCGCATCGAGGCAATTTCGTGTCTCTTTGTATTGCGTAATTGAACGGTCATCAAATACGAACTGCCGCAGGCGTCGCAGGCCAGCTGCACGGCCCCCGGGTAGCGGGAGCATGGTTGGCTTTGAGGTGTCTGCAGGTGGGATAGCATCAAATTGGGCGGCTGGGGGGGGTGGTAAGGCCTCTGGGGAGGGACTAGGCCCTCGCACATTGAGCTTTTCGACCGTGCGTCGAAATGGCGAGAAAACCTTCGGTAAGTCCTCTAGTTCAAAGGGCAGGTCAGTGTGCTCAAGAAGGCTATTGCCTCGATGTACTTGCAGGGGGACGGCCAGTTTCTCATCCAGATAGGCCAGCGTCGTTCGCTCGTAGGAGCCGGGAGTAAAGGTGGTGCTGACCTCAGTGATGGCAAACCGAGCGACGAGATCGGGCAGTACAAGTTCGGGTGAGCCCTCGAGCACCATCAGTGCTTGTCCCTGCTCAGCGAGTTGCAGATGAAGCTCCTGAAGTGACTCTCTTAGGAAGCGTTCGCGCTGGGCACCTACACCAACCAGGTTGCACCATGGGCGAGGCTTGGGCATCAGATAAACACAAAGCAGTGAATCTGCGGCCGTATGGCTGGCAATGGCGGGATTGTCTCTAAGACGCAGGTCGTTACGAAACCAGTGGAGGTGGCGCATAAGGTGCTCGAAAGGGGTTTGTGGCGTTACGGGCTATTTCAGGGTTTGGATTTAAGTCTCTTTAGAAGATTCTTTGTTCTGCGGGTTTTGAATCTGGGGTGGGAGCCAAGGGTGCTGGCTACAACGGGGTAAAAAAATATGTAAATAGTTGGATAGAGGCGGGATTTTTTGCTTCAAAAAGGTCAGTTTTATCGCATCATAGCGGGCCAGGTTTTCCCCCTGCTTTAGCCATTACTTCGGAGATCACACATGTCGTCACCCGTTACAAAGTATTTCGCTCGTAAAGCGCTTGCCCACGCCATCGCAGGAGCTGCGGTTTTCTCTGCCGCAAGCTTCCCCGGGGCTGTTTACGCGCAAGAAACTTCAGCCATGGTGCGCGGTAGCGTGACCGATATGTCGGGCGCAGCAGTTGCCGGCGCTGATGTTGTGATTACATCGCAGCGCACGGGTGTTGAGAAACGCGTTACTACCGATGAGCGCGGATATTACTCGGTCCGAGGGCTTCCCGCGGGTGTCACCTACGACGTTAGCGTTGACGCTAATGGTCTGCAAAAGGCAATGACCGATGACCTGCAGCTGGCGGTGGGACAGCAAGCGGTACTTAATTACGCGTTGAGTACAGAGGAAGAGGTTATTGTGATCGGTCAGCGGATCGCTGTGGCTGAAACCGCGATTGGACCGAGTGCGGTTTTTGACCTTAAGAGCCTTGAAGATTCCCCTGCTATTAACCGCAACATCACCGACGTTATTCAGCAAGATCCAAGAATTTTTGTCGATCAATCTAGGGGCGATGTCGACGCCATTCAATGCAACGGCGCCAACCCGCGTTTTAACAGTCTTACCGTTGACGGTATTCGCCTCAACGACGGCTTTGGACTAAACAGCAACGGCTATCCCACGCAACGCATGCCTTTTCCCTACGACGCGATCTCCAGCGTTGCGGTTGAAATGGCGCCCATGAGCGTTGTCTACGGCGGATTTTCGGCCTGCAACGTCAATGCTGTCACTAAGACCGGCGCCAATGAGCTGTCGGGCTCGGTATTTTTTGATTACGGCTCGGACTCCCTGCGCGGTGACAAGCTTGAGGGCGACAGCATTGAATCTCAGGATTACGAAGAAACCCGGTGGGGTTTCGAGCTTGGTGGTGCGTTGATCAAAGATAAGCTGTTTTTTTACGGTGCTTATGAGAAGTACGACGGTGCAGACCTCAATGACCGTGGTTCCATTGGCTCGGGTGCAGTCAATGAGGTGCTGATCTCTCAGGCGGAGTTGGATCGCATTTCACAGATTGCCAGCGATGTTTACGGTTATGAAGCGGGTCGAACCGTCGCCGAAGCCTTCGACTTCGAAGACGAGAAGTATCTGGCGAAGATTGACTGGTATGCCACGGATACTCAGCGCCTTGCTTTCACCTACATGTACAACGATTCCTTCAACTTTTCGCCCTCAGACGGCGACCTGAATGAATTTGAATTTGATAAGCACTTCTACAAGCGGGGTTCTGAACTCACTTCGTATACCCTCAACTGGTATTCTGACTGGACCGCGAATTTCTCCACCGAAGTGCGCTACTCCATTAGCAATGTAGACTTCCTTCAGCAGTCGGTTTCCGGTCCGGATTTTGGTGAAGTTCAAATTCGCGCCGGCGACGGCGTGACGGTTTACCTTGGCCAAGATGACAGCCGTCAGGCCAATGATCTTGAGTGGGACACCGACCAAATGGTATTGCGTGGCTACTATAGTCTGGGGGATCACACGATTACCGGTGGTTTCGAAAGAGAGTCTATTGAGGTTTACAACCTTTTTTATCAGCACACTGACACGGAGCTGCGGTTTAACAGTATCGATGACTTTGAAAATGGTCTTGCCGCCAGGGTGTATTACGGTAACGCCCTGAGCAACAACGAACTTGATGCCGCGGTTGACTGGAGCTACGACGTCAGCAGCTTCTATATTGAAGACAAGTGGCAGTTGACCGACAGCCTGCTACTGACCTTTGGCCTGCGTTACGACTACTACGAAACCGATGACGTACCTAATGAGAATGCCGATTTTGTGGCGGACTATGGCTTCTCGAATACAGCGACCCTTGATGGTATCGATTTGTTGTTGCCGCGCTTTGGATTCACTTGGGACGCCTCCGACGCAGTGACGGTTCGCGGCGGAATTGGCTTATTTTCAGGCGGCAATCCGAATGTCTGGTATTCCAACGTCTACTCAAATACCAACACCACGGCAGTGCAGACTCAGGACCGAGGCCCCGATCGGGCTGGGGTCGATTTATTTGCCCAAAACTATGTTTATTGTGAAGATACTGCACCCACCTGTGGGCCAGGCTATGGCGTCCCTGAGAACCTTGCAGCCCAGGTTGCGGCAGGGGATGGCAGCAACTTTGAGATTGTTTACCTCGATCCAGACTTTGAAGCACCGACAGAGTGGAAGTATGCCCTAGGTGCTACTTGGGAGATGGGCAACGGCTACGTATTGAGTGCCGACGCTCAAATTACTCGCGGCGAGGATACAGCCATCTACAAACACGGCGATCTCGAATTCACGGGCGAGTTCAACGACTTTGGTAACGGCTATCCGATTTATGACAGTGTTAGAACGTCGTCTTTTGTCTTAACCAATAGCTCTAAAGGCAATGAATCAGAATCGTTATCGGTGAGTTTGTTTAAGGCCTGGGATTTTGGTCTTGATATGCGCCTTGGCTACGCTTGGACGGATGCCAAAGATGTGAACCCCATGACGTCATCGGTGGCGTTTTCTAACTACGTCAACCGCACGTTCTATGACCCTGAAGAAGAAGTCCTGTCTACGTCGAACTATAATATTGAGCATCGCTTTACTGCAGTGCTTAACTACTCGACGGAATGGTTTGGCAATAACGCCACCCGCTTCACGCTCTTTGCCCAAGGCAATTCCGGCTACCCCTACAGCATCACGCTTGAGGGAGCTGATGGCACCATTGGGGCCTACGGTTTTACGCCCTATCTCGATTTCGTTGACCACGTTCTTGTGGAGCCAGGTACACGTAACCAAGAAGAGGGCAGCAGTTGGTTTAAAGTGGACTTGCGCGTGTCACAGGAGTTCCCCGGATTTTCTGACGGCCACAAGGGCAGCGCCTTCATCGTGGTTGATAACCTCACTAATCTGATCAACGATGATTGGGGAATCATGGAAAAGCCGATCTTCCCTTATGGCGTGACTCAGGACCAGCAAGACAACGGCCAAGCGCAAACGCGCATTGGCGACGCCTCACTCTGGGAAATCCGCGTGGGCATGAACTACCGGTTTTAGAAATGGTTAAAGGCTCGGTGATAAAAGGCGCTAGTTAAGCGCCTTTTTTTTGCTTAGCTTTTCGTGCTGAAGGCCCAATCAAGCAGGGCGGCTAGGCGTGCCGCAGCTCGGTAAATTTGTAAATCGACTGCGGGGCGATTGCTGATTAAATAATAACTATCCAGGGCTTGCAGTCTGGTGCCATGGCGGTAATGAACCTTGGGATCATTAAGTACGGTGAGTGTCTGATCGGCCCAAGCCAAGATTGCTGCATCGGGGTTTGTCAGGGAGGGTGCCTCGATGGTCTCTAGGAGGGGCGCTAGGCTGCCATCATTTTCGTAGCGAAGAATAAGACCATCCCATATTGCGTGCATGCTGACGGTGTCGCGTTTCTCCTGCAATTTTTTGCCCAGCTCATCGGGTAGCTGTAACCGGTAGGTATTTCCTCCTAAATCGCCGGCGTAGCCCAAATGGAGGGGTTGATGCAGATCACCCACGAGGTGCCCCACCCACAGCACGGCTTCGCGGCGTTGGCTGGTGGAGCCCTGCTTCATGAGGTAGATTTGTTCGCTGAGTGCAGAAATGATGTCGCCGCCTTCGGGGCGGGGGACCGCGCTGATGCGCCGCGTGTCTGGAGGGGCATTAAGGTAATGCCATGATCTTGTGTCGGGGCGTTTGCCTTTAATGTCGTCAGCCCAGCTGCACTGATTTCCCAGAGGCCCCTCAAGCAGGTTCGCTAGTGCTGCCCCAGTTTCGGGTTGTACTTGCGCCATCGCCAATTCACAGACTTTCTGATGCCCATCTTCCCACCAGGCCTGTGCAGAGCCGCAAAGTAATGCGGTAAATGCTGCCGCTGCGCTAAATACAGACTTCTTCAGTAGACCCATTGACACTTTTATGACCCTCAAAAACCGAAGGGTACACCCTGCCTCAGAGCAGCGAATTTTCACAGCAGAATTTAGCATCGAAAGACCAGAGCAAATAGTCGTTAAGACATTGACTCACCAGCATCTTGGGGCCGCCTCAGGGCTAAATCGGTCTTCGTGACTTTTGCGAGGGCTTTCATTGCTTATTGATCAAAACGAGTCGTCGCAAAAGAAGCAGCCGTTCTAACGCCAACGGTGTGGGTTTAATCTGTCATAGGGTATTATCTAACAGCATACCGATCTCGTTAATTCTTCTAAGCCACCCAGGGGTGCTCGGAGTAAACAGTGACCGCCCACTATTTTGCGATTTATGATGCTGATGGAACCCTCGCTGGGGAAGTGGGTTATGCCCTAGGAAAGCTTGCGGGTGTACGGCGTTGCGCTTTGTGTGATATCAGTCATGGCTGGAACCCTGCGGGCAAGTCAGCGTGGCGTAGAGATTCGGGGTTATCTTGCCAGCTTCAATGGTTGCATCGTGACGAGCAGAGTGCGGCTTTAGCGGCGCATACTGCGAACCAACTTCCACTGGTTGTTGAGCAGCGGGATGACCGGTTCAGAACGTTGCTAGGTGCCGAGGAATTGACTGCGTGCAGCGGTGATTATGAGGTTTTTTTAGGGCTGTTAGAGGCGGCGGTTGCTGCTGTCGGGTCGACTGAGTGTGATACCTCAATCCCGCGAGAGCCCGGCACGAGCACAGCACCTTCGTGAGGCAACGCCTGAGGGTACAAATCCATAGGGTGAGTTGGTTTCTAGGTTTAAGGCAAAATTCATGAACAGTCTTTTAGGTATTGGCTTTTTACTCCTAGTAGCATGGTTGCTGTCTTCTAACCGACGAGCGATTAACCTGCGCACCGTGGGCTTAGCCTTCACACTTCAGGTGCTTATTGGTTACGTCGCCCTGTTTAGCGATTGGGGTCAGGCGGGCCTCAATATTGCCTCCGATCAAATAGCCGCTTTACTGGGTTTCAGCCGCGCGGGTATCGATTTTATGTTTGGAGGACTGGTCTCTGTCGACAGTAATCTGGGCTTTATTTTTGCGTTCAGCGTTTTACCCGTGGTGATTTTCTTTAGTGCTTTAATTGCAGTTCTCTATCACATTGGTGTTATGCACTGGATTATTCGTACACTCGGTGGTGCATTAAAGAAAATCTTGGGCACCAGCCATACAGAGTCGCTGTCGGCATCGGCGAATATTTTTGTGGGTCAAGCAGAGGCGCCCTTGGTCGTGCGTCCTTACCTCGCCGGTATGACGTCATCTGAGCTGTTTGCCATTATGGTGGGTGGGATGGCGTCGATCGCAGGTTCGGTAATGGCCGGGTATGCCGCTTTGGGTATCCCCCTAGAATATCTTCTGGCAGCGTCTTTTATGGCCGCCCCGGGGGGGCTGTTGATGGCGAAGTTAATCGAGCCTGAAACGAATATTCCCGTGCGCCCCGAACGCGGTGAAGGTCCCGAGCGGGACAGTTATGTCAATCTTGTCGATGCCGCAGCCAGTGGGGCTATGGATGGCTTTCGCATGGCTGGGGCTATTGCGGCAATGTTAATAGCCTTTATTGGTTTGATTGCCCTAGTCAACGGCCTGTTGGGTTGGGGTGGTTCTCTGGTTGGATTTGCAGATCTCTCATTGGAAGGGCTGCTGGGGATTATTTTTAGGCCGCTGGCATGGCTGTTGGGTGTACCCTGGTCGGAGGCGGCTATGGCGGGAAGCCTAATCGGACAAAAGCTAGTATTGAACGAATTCGTGGCTTATGTAGCGTTTACTGATATCGCTGACCAGTTCTCCCCAGTTGCATCGGCGATCACGATTTTTGCTCTGTGCGGTTTCGCGAATTTATCGTCAATCGCGATTTTATTGGGCGGTTTGGGCGCGATTGCCCCAGTGCGTCGAGATGAAATATCCCGATTTGGATTAAGGGCATTGCTCGCCGCGACACTCTCCAATTTGATGAGTGCGGCACTCGCCGGTCTCTTTTTGTCACTGGGCGCATAGATCGTGTCGGTGCAGCAGTCTGTTATTCCGCTGATTTCCTGCAAGGATCCCAATTTTTCCCGTCTTTTTGTGGATTCCTTGCGAGATTTTGGTTTTGGTGCTCTAGTCGATCACCCCCTAGACATGACGCGTGTGCGCACCATTTACGGAGAGTGGCGTGACTACTTTTCTACAGGGATTGCCAAGAATTATGCAATGGATCCGGTGCAGCAGGACGGTTATTTTTCTTTGCAGGTGGCGGAGCATGCTAAGGGCAGTACTCAGCGAGATTTTAAAGAGTATTTTCAATACTACTCTTGGGGTCGTTGCCCCCCAGAACTCAAAGCCTGCCTCGCCACTCATTTTCAGCAGGCCGTTGGATTTGCCAGTGAGCTTTTGGCCCACATAGAGCGCGAGGCTCCCCCAGAGGTAATGGCCAACTTGAGCGAGCCACTGAGCGGTATGATTGAAGGCAGCCGTCAAAGCATGCTGCGGGTGCTGCACTATCCTCCAATGCCTGAAGCACTGTCGGCCCCTAGAGCCGCCCCTCACGAGGACATTAACTTGCTGACGTTGCTACCGGCGGCAGATGGGCCGGGGCTGGAAATTCGGACACGAGACGGCGAATGGATTAAGGCCCCTAATCAACCGGAACAGCTGCTTGTGAATATCGGCGATATGTTGCAAGAGGTTTTGAGTGGCTGGTTACCCTCCACAACCCACCGGGTGGTTCACAGCCCCAAGTCGCAGGCCGATGGACGCATGTCGTTACCCTTATTTCTTCACCCGCGTCCTGAGGTAAAGCTGTCGACCCGTTATACCGCAGAAAGCTATCTGCAGGAGCGCTTGGGTGAGTTGGGTGTGCTACCGCCATCATCAGCTTAAGTCTGCTCTGTGAATCCTTGTGCTGCACATCTAGGATGTTTGGGAATCGAGGGGCAGGTATGACGAGATTGCTCACGCGATGGGTTAGGCAATTGGCGTTGCTAATCCTGAGTCTGCACGGTGTGGCCGTTTACGCCGAAGAGCTTCTTGAGAAACCCATGGCGGTAGCTGTGGCAGCGAACTTTGTGGGCGCTGCTGAGCAGCTGGCTGCAAGCTTTACCGATAAGACCGGTGTGCCGATCAGACTTCTTATGGGTTCTACGGGCCTGCTTTATGCGCAAATTACGCAGGGTGCGCCTATCGATCTATTTTTGGCCGCGGACACCAAACGTCCTCAGGCATTGGTCGCCCAGAATCTTGGTATTGGCCAGAGCTACGCCATTTACACCCGAGGCAGGCTGGTGCTGTGGGTTCCCGGTGGTGAAGATGCTGACCCTGCGGTGTTTTTGACCGCTGCTGACAGTGTGGCCCTAGCCAATCCGCTACTGGCACCTTATGGGCGGGCTGCTTCAGACGTCTTAGCACGCTTCCCAACGCACTCAGCGAACTTGCGGATCGTAAGGGGCCAAAATATTAGCGCGACGTTTGCTCAGATCGCATCAGGGGCGGTCCCCGGGGGGTTCGTCGCGCTATCCCAAGTCTTGGCGCAAGGCATTCCCCGCGAACAATACAGTGTCATGCCTGAGGACTGGCACCAGCCTATTGAGCAGGCCATGGTGGTTATAAAACATCAAAACCTGCATCCCGCGGTTCAAAGCTTCAGAGAATTTCTGTTATCCGAAAAAGCCTCGGTTATGCTGAGTACTCAAGGTTATGAGGCAGTAGGAGGGTGATCAGCAGCATGAATATCGATTGGCAAGCCTTTTTGCTAACTGCGCAGCTGGCTGGGATAACTACGGTGGTCCTGTTAGTCGTCGCAACGCCACTAGCTTGGTGGTTAGCGCATTCTCAACGGCCCTGGACCGGTTGGGTCGAGGCATTGGTTGCTCTGCCTTTGGTATTGCCCCCCACGGTGATGGGTTTCTACTTACTGTTATTGTTCTCGCCAGGAGGTGGCCCGGGAGCTTGGTGGCTGAGTCTTACGGGGCAGTCTCTGAATTTTAGTTTTACAGGGCTCGTTATTGCATCGGTTATTTATTCCTTGCCCTTCGCGACGCAACCGATTCAAGGGGCATTTTTAAGTGTGGGCCGGGGGGTTATCGAGGCCGGGGCTACCCTGGGGGCCTCGCCACTAGACCGTTTTTTTAGATTGGTCCTGCCACTGTCAAGGCGAGGTTACCTCACAGCGGCTGTGCTGGTGTTTGCGCACACCTTGGGGGAGTTCGGTGTGGTGCTAATGATCGGTGGCAATATACCTGGGGAAACCCGTGTTGTATCGGTGGCGCTCTACGAGGCAGTAGAAACCCTTAATTATGGTAGTGCCCACACCATGGCCGCTATTTTATTGGGAATTTCTTTTATTGTGTTGCTAGTGGTCTACGGCCTAAACCGTCGTTCCTACTTCCGATTGGGATCTGGGGTTTAAAGGGGTGACGATATTACGCGTTGATCTGCAAAGCACCCTCGGTGAATTTTCACTGCAAGTAACCGAGCAATTGAACGTTACTACGGTGCTCGGGGTTCTAGGGAATAATGGGGCTGGTAAAACGACCCTGTTGCGACTTCTTGCGGGCTTGGATCATGCTGAACGAGGCGTCATTGAGTTTGGAGACAGCTGTTGGCTGGATACCTCCCGCAGTATCTTTGTGCCGCCACACAAGCGCCGCGTTGGGATGGTTTTTCAGGATGCTCGTTTGTTTCCCCATCTCACGGTGGCGGGCAATTTAGACTTTGCTGCGGATCGTGCTGTAGGTCGGTTACTACCCCGCAGGGAAGTGATTAAAACATTGGGCCTCGAGGGATTGCTTGCGCGCAGCCCTGACAGCCTTTCGGGAGGAGAGCGTCAGCGCGTCGCACTGGCTCGAGCACTAATGAGTGCTCCCCAGCTTCTGCTGTTGGATGAACCGCTTTCAGCCGCAGATATGGGCTACCGTATTGAATTGATGCCCTACCTGCGCGAGGTGATCGTTCGTTTTAAAATTCCCACGCTGTATGTTGCGCATACCCTTGACGAGCTGACTCAGCTGGCCGATCAGTTACTGGTGCTTCGTGGAGGTCGGTGTGCGGCTTTGGGTTCAGTCGCCGAAGTATTGGCCCAGTTGGATTTACCTGAAGTGGCTGGCCGAAAGGAGGCGAGTTCGGTTATCACGGCCAACGTCACTAGCCATGACCTTGACTATCAGCTGACTTCCCTCACGTTTGGGGGGCAGTCGCTATCGCTATCGGGTTTAGTTGCTAAACCCAGCGAGGATGTGCGAATTCGGGTCTTTGCGACAGATGTTGCTATTGCCCTAACCAAGCCTCAGGGAATTTCTATTCGTAATGTGCTCCCTGCGATTGTGACTGAAGTTCGGATCGATGCCGGATCGCCTTTTGCAGAGGTCTTGGTTGCTGTGGGTGGCCAGAGTCTTCGTGTGCGTATGACCAGGGCTTCTTTAGATGAAATGAACCTTCGTGAATCCCAGCACGTTTTTGCACTACTCAAAACCGCGTCGCTCGCCTCAGATTGATGAGTTAGGCGGCCGCCGCCAATGCTGCATGGCGAGCCCCGACAGTATCATCGCCAACCCCACCAACGTGGATCCTCTAATCACCTCATCTAATATCAACCAAATTAAAATTAAGGACAGTGGTGGTGACAGAAAGATCAGCGTCGAAATACGCGCGGTATTTTGGGTCAGCTTCATGGCTTTAAGCCAAAGGATAAAGCTCAATCCCATTTCGAAGAAGCCAATGTAGAGGCCACCCGCTAAAGCCTGCCAAGGTAGGTTGACCAAACTCCCGGAGAACCCGGCCACGGTGAGTAGCACCGCAGTAGAAGAAGTGAACCCAACGAATAACCCTTGAATCGGTGGCGTATTGACTCGTGTATTGCCGATCCAGTACAGCGCCCACAAAACTGTTGAACTCAGAGCTAACCCTACGCCTTTGGGGTCGGATAATTCGAAGGACATCACATCCCCTCGAGTTGCTATGACAAAAACACCGCAGTAGCTGACAGCTGCACAGCCAATATCCCGGCGCTGCAACGCTTGCCCGAGCAGTGGCACGGCAAGCAGAGGCAGCACCAATCCCCAGGTATAGTTAATGGCCATAGCTTCCTGGGCGGGCAATTTGGCATAGGCGCCAAACAGCAAAAAATAGTACAGCGTGGGATTGATTAACCCCAAAGCTGAGAGCCGCAACCATTCTGAAGCTGTGATTTGGCTCAGCCGTCCCAGATCACCTGAGATCAATAAAATGCCACCTAGAAAAAGCCATGAGGTAACACTGCCTAGCGTGACCAAAGTCAGAGGCGTGACAAAATCGAGGCTGAGATTAAAAGCCGTTGCGACCGTACTCCAAAGCATGACGGCCCCCAAACCAAACACAACGGCTTGTTTGTCAGATGCTTGAGAATTCATGAGTGACTAAGGCGACGCACCTTAAGGCGTCGCAGCCTGTTCAAGAGCCGCAGCTAATTGCACATAGCTGCCGCCATTAGTGACCTGCGTATAGCCCGCGGCTTGCAGCGCGGCAGTAGCGATACCGGAGCGATTACCACTCCGGCAGTAAAGTACGAGAGGCGCATCGCTAGGCAGTGCTAAGGCAGCGACCCCGGCGACGATATCGGTGTGGACGATAGCAAGCGCACCAGGCAGAGCCCCCCCGGCGATTTCAGCCGGTGTTCTTACGTCGATGACCTTCGCACCGGCAATAATCAGTGCAACGGCATTTTGTGTATTGTCATCGGGCATTTTAGCGTCTCCACAGGCCGACAATAAAAGGAATAGCAGTCCAACAAACGGTGGCTTCATAACGGCTTGACCTCCTGTAATACGCGACAGAACGAAAGACTATCGTCGGTTGGAGACTTTTGTCTGCCCGCCAGTTTAGCCTGACTTGTATTACAACCTTAAAACTGCGAGTTTGGCTAATCTTTTGATCGATGGAGTGCACTGATGCGATCTGTCTTTTTGGCAATATCTTTATTAGCGTGTCATCAAGCAGTAGCTTGGTCGGACCATGCCAGCCTTGCGTGGCCCATGCTGCGCACAGATGTCACATTGATGCAGCCCAGAGTTGTGGTTGAGCCGCTGGACGTTTTTCTAAAGGCCGAGGCAGCCGGTATTGCTGAAGTTTTGGCGCGGCTAGAGATCGAAATGATTGAGGGCAATCCAGAGTACCCACCGACGCCATTGGAGCTCAGCTTCGACGGGTCAAATAAAACAGATTTTCAAGGTCGGTTTATCGCCGCACTCAGAATCAGCCCGCGCTTAGATTACCGACTGTACCGTCAAGTGATGGCTGGTGATGTCATTTCGTCCGAGGCAGAAACTATAGGCTGGTCAGAGCTTTCTTATCTACCCAGTGGAGACTCGGTACAGGAGCGCGTCTATTTACCACTCACTGCGGGGGCACTCGTTAGCCCTGCTTATATCCTGGCCAGCGCCAGTGATGAACCTGACTTGGGTATGGATGTGGGGCTATACAGTAACAACGACACCGACGTGGGGGCTCGATACGGGCTGGGAGAACAACCCTTTGGTAATCCTAATCTTCCTTACGGTTCCCAGGCACC
>JAQWYY010000245.1 GCA_029253705.1 Luminiphilus sp.
CTGTTGTTCGGCAAGATCGGAGAGTGCACTAATAATTTCTCGCATAGGGACGAGCAGAACCGCCAGGCCATCCCGAAGCATCAGGCCGTGGGCCAAGTTATTGATGTCTTCTGAGGTGCAGGCAAAATGAATAAACTCGCTAATCGCGGCTAACTCGGGCTCGCCCGCCACTGCTTCCTTGAGAAAGTATTCGACGGCTTTGACGTCATGGTTGGTTGTGGCCTCGATTTCTTTGATCAATGCCGCTTCTTCAGGACCAAAGCTGCTCAAAAGGTTATCGAGAAATTGAGAGGCGGTTGCGCTCAAAGGTGGCACCTCGGAAATAGCTGCGTTAGCGGCTAAACACTGCAACCAACGTACTTCAACGTGTACGCGCCTCGCAATCAGCCCATACTCGCTAAAAATGCTACGCAAAGGCATCAACTTATTGCCGTATCGCCCATCAATGGGCGAAATCGCCGTGAGTGCATCGAGTTCCATGTTATCTCTACCTATTCATCAGTCTTAATATTTGTGGTCTCTAGCGGATACCCGCCTCTCGGCATAATTCCAGCGCCATTGCTCGGACACGCCCTCGTTGGAACGTCAATTTCCATCGACGCCCCCCTAACTGGCGCCATAGAAACGCAGACCTTACTCCGGCGAGGAGTAGGGCGCGAATCACTTCTGCGTTGCTCTCGTTTTGCAGGTGTTGGGCGCTACCTGAAATCTTTATTCGAAATGACAGAGTGCTCAAGGTATCAGAGTAGACGGCTGCGACGCTGTGGCAGATTTCTTTGGCTTGAGAGCTGAAATGCGCAGCCTTATAACTCGAGTGTTGTAAACGGCTGTGAACAACCTGCTGCAAGTCAGGGCGAGAGGAAAACTTTCCCTCTAGATGCAAAATAGACAAAAAGTACCGCATCATAGTGCTCACGGTTTCGTCATTGTCGGGAGCAAGACCGGCAGCCAAATTCTGCAGCCCCAATTTAACGCCCTGAATATTCCCAAAAACGCCTTCCACCTCATCGACATCAAAGCTAAAAAGCGAATGTAACGATGCTTCTAGATATTCGACTGGATAGGTTCCGGTACGGGAGATTTGGTCTACAATTCTGGCGGCTTGCGCTACACCTGCAAGGGCAAGGGTTTGCTCTCTAAATAGATTGTGTGCAGTCATAGCGCCGCCTCTATAATACCGCCACCGAGGCAGGTCTCTTGATCATAGAAAACGACCGATTGCCCAGGGGTGATGGCTCGTTGCGGCCGATCAAACTCTACGAGGAAACCAGCATCGTCTGAAGTAACGACGCAGCGCTGATCGGGTTGCCGGTAACGAACCTTAGCAGCGCAATGCAGCGGGAAACTAGGCGTTTCACCGGATATCCAGAAAAGGTTTTCTGCATGCAGAGTGCGCTTAAACAATTTGGGATGGTCGTTTCCCTGAGCAATAACTAAAACGTTGCGTTCGAGGTTTTTGTCTACAACGTACCAAGGTGAATGATTGCGATCGGCCAGACCTCCAATGCCCAAACCTTGCCGTTGCCCGATGGTGTGGTACATCAAGCCTTGATGTTCACCAAGAGCCAGCCCATCGACATCTTCGATCACGCCGGGTTGCGCAGGTAAATACCGTTGGAGAAAGTCCTTAAAGCGCCTTTCACCGATAAAGCAGATGCCCGTTGAATCTTTTTTACGGGCAGTCGCAAGGCCTGCCTGCTGGGCAATTTTTCGAACTTCAGGTTTGGCTAGACCGCCGACAGGAAACAAGCTTCGCGACAACTCTCTGTGGCCTACTTGATGTAAAAAATAGCTTTGATCTTTGTCACTGTCTAACCCCTTGAGTAATGCGGTTCGCCCCCTAGTATCATCACGTTGCACGTAATGTCCGGTCGCAATGAAGTCAGCTCCTAGCTCCGTGGCGTAGTCGAGAAAGGCTCGGAATTTAATCTCTCGATTACAGAGAATGTCGGGATTAGGAGTCCGGCCGCTTTGATACTCCGTCAGAAAATGCTCAAAGACGCCATCCCAGTATTCTGCAGCAAAGTTGGCGCTGTGTAATTTAATCCCCAATGTTGTCGCGACCGCTTCGGCGTCAGCGAGATCTTCTTTTGCCGTGCAGTACTCGGTGCCGTCATCTTCCTCCCAGTTTTTCATGAACAGCCCCTCAACGTGATACCCCTGATCACGAAGTAACAAGGCCGCCACTGAAGAGTCCACCCCGCCGGACATGCCAACAATGACGGTGTTTGCGCTGGTATTGTTCATAACATCAGGGTTCTGTAATGAGTGACAGTGGTGCACAGTGACCGTCTCGGTGTTGATGCAGCACTTCAAGCACTAGGTGGCTTCTGTGCATGGAAACAAGACTCTGAATTTTATCAAAGCTCATCCAGTGAGGCGCAATGATACCGTTATCAAGGTCTCGATCGCTACGCTCAAACAACGCGCGACACAGAAAAGTGTGGCGCAAATAGGTAGTGCCGTTCTGGGCCCTCAGCAGGGCAACCCCAAGGTAGCCAGTGACCTCGACGTCCCAGCGAGTCTCTTCGAGTACCTCACGGCGGACAGCTTCAAGTAACGATTCCCCCGGCTCTAAATGTCCTGCAGGTTGATTCAGCACTGGGCTTAACGTGTCGGCAGGCTGCTCTTCAACCATTAGGTATTCGCCATCTCTCACCACAACCGCGGCAACCGTGACATTAGGACACCATCGATTGTTCATAACTTGCGACCTGTAGATTGGGTTAAATACTGTCCCGGCTTTAAATCACCGAGCCGCCAGTCTCCGATACTGACCCGCACTAGTCGTAAGGTAGGTAAGCCGACCGCTGCAGTCATTCTTCGGACCTGTCGATTGCGGCCCTCTTGAATGGAGATTTCCAACCAGGCGTCAGGAATATTCGCCCGAAAACGAACCGGGGGTGACCTTTCCCACAGCTTCGGAGGCTCAATACTTTTGACTCTTGCGGGCTTTGTGTGCCCATCCTTTAACTCTAGGCCTTCCGCCAATTGGTTTATGGCCTCGGTTGTGGGAGTACCCTCTACTTGCACCCAGTAGGTCTTCCAGTATTTAAATTTTGGGTTGGCAATTTGTTGCTGAAGCTTGCCATCGTTAGTGAGTAGAGCCAATCCCTCGGAATCGTAATCAAGACGACCTGCCACGCGAAATCCGGGGGCTGATAAGATATTAGCAAGTGTCTGCCTAGGCGGATCTCTATCCCGATCTGTGAATTGGCTCAGGACTCGGAAAGGTTTATTCAGCAGGATAATGTCGGGCAATCCCAGATCCTCTTGATTAATGGTAGACTTACTACCTGGGGGAAATGGCCGGCGGCCGTTATCCAAAAGCGTTCCAACAAAACCTCGTAAAGCCTGTGACTCCCGGTGTGGGTGCCCAGCTTTGTGTTAAGGCCTGTCATTGGAACGGAATCCATCAAAGCACCTGAAATAAACTGAAAAATAGGATTCTCGCAATATGTCATACAAGCACATTAAGGTTCCGGAAACCGGAGACGTCATAACAGTCAACGAGGACAGCAGCCTGTCTGTGCCGGATAAGCCTATCATCCCTTACATCGAAGGTGATGGAATTGGTGTAGACATCACACCAGTAATGATCGATGTCGTGGACGCAGCGGTAGAAAAAGCCTACGGAGGGCAGAAAGCCATCTCTTGGATGGAAATTTACACGGGGGAAAAGGCCGCCGAGTTGTACGAGGGCGATTGGTTCCCTGAAGAGACGCTGGAAGCGATTAAAACCTACGCAGTAGCAATTAAAGGTCCATTAACAACGCCAGTGGGTGGCGGTTTCCGCTCCCTTAATGTCGCGTTACGCCAAGAGCTTGACCTGTACACCTGTCTTCGCCCGGTTCGTTGGTTCGAGGGAGTGCCATCCCCAGTACGTCGACCCGAAGACTGCAACATGGTGATTTTTCGCGAGAACTCTGAAGATATTTATGCGGGTATTGAATATCAAGCTGGGACTGCTGAAGCCCAAAAGGTTGTCGATTTCATTATTAATGAAATGGGTGCTACAAAAATTCGTTTCCCCGAGGACGTGGGTATCGGCATCAAGCCCGTATCGTCTGCTGGCACCAAGCGCCTAGTTCGTAAGGCTATTCAGTACGCCATCGACCAAAACCTGCCTTCGGTGACGCTGGTCCACAAAGGCAACATCATGAAGTTTACCGAGGGTGCATTTAGAGATTGGGGCTATGAGCTAGCTCAGGAAGAGTTTGGCGGTCAACTAGTCGACGGTGGGCCTTGGGTCGAAATCAAAAATCCTAACAGTGGCGACCCGATTATTATCAAGGATGTCATCGCTGATGCCATGCTTCAGCAGGTTTTGACCCGTCCCAAAGAGTACAGCGTGGTCGCGACATTGAACCTTAATGGTGACTATCTTTCAGATGCATTAGCGGCACAGGTCGGCGGAATTGGCATTGCTCCTGGTGCGAACCTGTCCGACACAGTGGCACTGTTTGAAGCCACACACGGTACCGCACCGAAGTATGCTGGCCAAGACAAGGTGAACCCTGGGTCCTTAATCTTGTCAGCAGAAATGATGATGCGTCACCTTGGTTGGAATGAAGCCGCAGATTTAATTGTCGACGGCATGAACGGAGCTATTCAAAACAAGACCGTAACCTATGATTTTGAACGGTTGATGGACGGCGCTACGCTGGTCTCATGCTCTGACTTCGGAAAGGCGATCATAGAGTCGATGTAAGTCACTGTTGTATATAGGAAAGGCTCGCTTATGCGGGCCTTTTTTATGTCCGCTTAATATAGCGTTAGCGCAATATTTTAAACAACAGTGCCTGTGGTGGCCCGACAAAACTTCTGGGGCGATTGCAGTAGCTACATAGGATACATCTGGATGTTGAGTGGCACGCCTAGCTGTTTACTAAATTCCGTTTGGACATCACTTAACAAGTTGTGTGCTGGGTGCGAGAACAATGGACGTAACACTTAAAGAAGCGGCTGGGGTAATGCACCACATTAGGCCGTTTACCTTGTAAACCGTAAGGGGCCAGAGGTCGTAAAGACTACAAGCAATTTGTTGGCCTCAGGGCGTCTATGCGGCGGTCAACGGCCGCTCGGCTCAGCATTTAGCGGCAGGAGCGGGTACGTAGTGTGAGACAAAACAGGGCGAAGTCACCGTGACGTAGGGGACTCTGAGAAGGGTGACTGGGATGCTGATGACCACGCTAAAGTTCAAAGGCGATGGGAATGAAATAGCAGGCATGCATTACCAGCTTGGTGGAGCGTTGTCTGGTGCCTCGACTCGAATTTGTTGTAACTAGGCTTATAAATTTTAGGTTTTCCACACTGTTGATGTGGCTAATTTTCAACTGTCCTGACATATACTCTAGGAATGAAGACGCAGATGAATCACTGGTCAATGGGCCCGCCGGATAACCCCAATCGAGACGATGAGGGCGGTTTAGCAGTAGCGCCCGCTAAACCAAAGCTTAAACGCCCACCTTTGTTCCAAGTGGTGTTGCTTAATGATGACTACACTCCTATGGAGTTTGTTGTGGAAATCCTGGAGTCCTATTTTAGTTTGGGGCGGGAGCAGGCCACTCAAATCATGCTAATGGTGCATACCAAGGGCAAGGGCGTTTGCGGTGTCTATCCCCGTGACATCGCCGAAACCAAGGCGACACAGGTGAATACTTATGCCAGAGACAGCGGACATCCGTTACTGTGTGAAGTGGAACCTACTGATGACGAGTAAAGTGAGGTAACTGGATATGCTGAGCAAAGAGCTTGAAACTGTTCTAAATGATGCTTTTCGAACGGCTCGTTCCCGCCGGCACGAGTTCATTACAGTAGAACATTTGTTACTGTCACTATTAGAGGACGCGGCTTCCTTAACCGTCATGACGGCCTGTAGCGTGGACATTGATGCCTTGCGTGGCGACCTCGTAGAGTTCATAGATTCGACGACCCCGCTGCTAGGTGACGAAGAAGATGGCCGAGACACCCAACCAACACTCGGCTTTCAGCGGGTATTGCAGCGCGCGGTGTTTCACGTCCAAAGCTCTGGAAAAAGCGAAGTCACAGGCGCCAACATATTGGTGGCTATCTTCTCTGAACAGGAGTCTCAGGCGGTTTATTTTCTTAAAAGCCAAAACGTCTCCCGGCTCGATGTGGTGAATTTTATTACCCATGGCATTGCTAAAGACGACGAGTCTGAAGGCGGGACCCAGGGGGAGGGAGAGATGGGCGAAGAGGAGCAAGGTGAGACCTCTGAAGCCCCGTTGGACACCTATGCCACAGACCTGAACGAAGAGGCAAAGTCCGGCCAAATAGATCCGCTGATCGGCCGTCTAGCGGAAGTAGAGCGAGTTGCACAGATATTGGCAAGACGACGTAAAAATAATCCCTTGTTAGTAGGCGAATCTGGCGTTGGAAAAACTGCGATCGCTGAGGGGCTCGCTAAAATGATAGTTGATGGCAATGTGCCTGAGACCTTACAAGGCGCAGTCGTTTATTCACTCGATTTAGGCGCGCTTTTAGCCGGTACTAAGTACCGCGGAGACTTTGAGAAACGCTTTAAAGGGCTTTTGGCAAATCTCAAAGAGCGAGACAATGCGATTTTATTTATTGATGAGATTCACACCATTATCGGTGCGGGAGCCGCCTCGGGTGGCGTTATGGACGCATCAAACTTGCTCAAGCCACTGTTGAGCTCTGGAAAAATGCGTTGTATCGGGTCGACAACTTTTGCGGAGTATCGCGGTATCTTTGATAAGGATAAGGCGCTGAGTAGGCGTTTTCAAAAAATCGATGTGCTTGAACCCTCAATAGATGACGCGTACAAAATTTTAAAGGGCCTTAAAAGCCGATTCGAGGACCATCACGGCCTGCGCTATAGCGATCGTGCTCTGCGGGTCGCTACGGAAATGGCGGCACGCTACATAACCGACCGGTTTCTGCCTGACAAAGCAATCGATGTCATTGACGAGGCGGGTGCCTACCAGCAGCTATTACCAGTGAGTAAACGCAAAAAGGTTATTGGTGCTGGAGACATTGAGTCTGTGGTTGCAAAGATAGCGCGAATTCCACCTAAGACAGTAACATCCGATGACCGGGACTTACTCGAGAAACTCGAATCTAACCTGCAAATGGTTGTATTTGGACAGGGTAAAGCGGTGACCCAACTCGTTGCCTCGATTAAGTTAGCACGAGCAGGGTTGCGCTCAGGCGATAAGCCCATAGGCTCATTTTTACTAGCGGGACCTACCGGGGTTGGTAAAACAGAGGTGACAAAGCAGCTAGCGCTGCAGCTGGGGCTAGAACTCACGCGGTTTGATATGTCCGAGTACATGGAGCGACATACCGTATCGAGGCTCATAGGAGCTCCTCCGGGCTATGTCGGTTTTGATCAAGGTGGTCTACTCACCGATGCGGTCACCAAGCACCCACATTCGGTCGTCTTGCTTGATGAGGTTGAGAAGGCGCATCCAGAGGTGTTTAACCTACTGCTGCAGGTCATGGATCATGGCACGCTGACCGACAATAATGGACGCAAAGCCGACTTCCGCAACGTAATCTTAGTCATGACGACTAATGCCGGGGCGGAAAACGTGAGCCGGCGCTCTATAGGGTTTACTCAGCAAGATCACACTACCGATGCCCTCGAGGCTATCAACCGTATGTTTACGCCCGAATTCAGAAATCGCCTCGATGCGATTGTTCCCTTCGAACCTCTGGGCGAGGACGTGATCCTCACGGTTGTTGATAAATTCTTAACCGAGCTGCAGGGACAACTCGACGAGAAACGGGTGCAACTTGAGGTCGATGAAGAGGCGCGCTTGTGGCTGGTCGAAAAGGGGTATGACCGTACGATGGGGGCTAGGCCCATGGCCCGTGTGATTCAGGAGCACATCAAAAAGCCCCTCGCAGACATGGTTCTCTTTGGCGCGCTCAACAAGGGCGGCACCGCGGTTGTGACGCTGAAAGACGACCGGAGTGCACTGGAAGTCACTGTGGAAACCGAGTCAGAGAACCCTGTGGAAGCTTAGAACCGGGCTCTTTACGCCATCTCGCTAAACCCTGCCAATTGCTCCGGCACGTGATGGCACTTGGAGTTGGCCTCGCGTCAGTAATAGTGCGTGGCCAACCAAGCTTATAGAGGCGAGAGAGCGGAGCCGTTCAACGTTCGCGGTAGGTGATGCGACCTTTAGTGAGGTCGTACGGAGTAACCTCAACCCGGACTTTATCACCAGTCAAAATACGAATGTAGTTCTTACGCATCTTGCCCGAGATGTGCGCCGTGACCACATGGTCATTTTCAAGTCGGACACGGAATGTGGTGTTGGGGAGGGTATCAATAATTTCCCCTTCCATTTCGATTTGATCTTCTTTGGCCATTTACATTGCCATCCCAATTAATATGGACGGCACTGTACCCGAAACTTACGCGCTTCAACAGTGCTGCTAGGTCGGATTTTCTACAAACCGCATAGGAACAGCTCGGCCAATATCGCCCACCGTATTCGTCTCATGAGAAACCTGCCAGCCCCCAGCTCGGAATAACTCCAAAGGCCGGAACCTTGATTTGTAGTTCATCTTGTTGCAATTTCTTATCAAATACCCCAGATAAACGTAATCAAGCTGGGCCTTTTCCATAAGATCAATCTGAAACAATACAGCGTATGTACCGAGACTTCTGGCGTCCTGCTCGGGGTCATAAAACGTATAAATAGCTGAGAGACCATCGAGCATCTGGTCTGCAACAACAATGGCAATCAGTCGTCCCTGGTCGTAGAAGCGGAAATAACGTGTGCAACCCAGCCCATTATTGAGAAACGAACGGTACTGGTCACGTTCAGGTGGGAACATGTCGCCGTCTGCGTGCCGGCCCCTAATATAGCGCTCATAAAGGACATAGGCCTCGTCGTCATCGATCGAGTCGGTCTCGCGCACCTCCAGATCTTTGTTACGACGCCATACACGCTTTTGACTCTTGGAACGCTTAAATTCAGTAACCGCAACTCGTGTGGGGATGCAGGCGCTGCATTGGCTGCAGTGCGGCCGATAAAGGTGGTCACCACTGCGGCGGAATCCCATGAGTGAAAGCTGGGTGTAAAGCTCTTGTGACAAGGTTTGACGAGGATCAATGAACAGGGTGGTCGCCTCTTGCTCTGCTAAATAACTGCAGGCATGAGGGAAGGTCGTGTAAACGCGTATGTCACGCAATGACGCCGTCATAGACTAGGCCCTCGGTACAAATGAGCCGTCGATTCAGGAAGCGCATTCTGCCATGGCACCCGATGTGTTGTGTTTGGCGGATTGCCACTAATAATTTTTTTTACTTGGTCCATGTCTTCATCTATAGCGTTTTCTAACTGGCCTTCAAAGGCTGTTCTATCCACAAGCCGAGCGCCCAACGACGTGAGATGGCTGCTTTCCACCTGACAGTCAATGAAGTCAAAATACCCCATTCGTCCAATATACGCCAAAGCCGCTAAAGCAGTTTTCGAAGCGTCTGTCGCGCGAGAAAACATCGATTCGCCGAAAAATGCTTTTCCTAGGCTTACGCCGTACAAGCCCCCGACAAGGGAGCCATCTTGCCAAACCTCAACTGAATGAGCATAGCCAAGGTGGTGCAGGGTCGTGTAGGCATCAATCATCTTTGGGAGAATCCAAGTTCCTTCCTGTGCTGGGCGCGGCGCGGCACAAGCGCTTATGACCGAAGAGAATGCAGTATTCAATGAGAGGCGATAGCCCCTTTTTTTTAAAGACTTACCAAAGGATCTAGAAACTCTAAATTGGTTAGGTACAAGAATGGCTCTTGGATCGGGTGCCCACCAAAGTATGGGCTCGTTGCCGCTGAACCAAGGAAATATCCCGCGGCTGTAGGCCTGCAGCAGCCTTTCGGGTGAGAGGTCCCCTCCCATAGCGAGGAGGCCGTTGGGCTCCTCAAGGGCGTCTCTGCTGGCCGGAAAATCAAAGTCGGACAAGGGCCTACGCTCAGTGATTCATGGCGTCTAAATATTTTTCTGCATCGAGTGCGGCCATACATCCAAATCCTGCAGAGGTAATTGCCTGGCGGTAGACATGATCAGCAACATCCCCCGCAGCGAAAACCCCGGGCACGCTAGTGTGGGTCGCCTCACCGCTAGCACCTGAGTTCACCTGAATATAGCCTCCCTGCATTATTAATTGCTGGTGAAAAATGTCTGTATTGGGTTTATGTCCAATGGCTATGAACACACCGGCAAGCTCTAGCTGCTGGGCGCTATCGTCTAGGGTAGAACGTAGGCGCATCCCGGTGACACCGGAGCTATCACCTAACACTTCATCTAGAGTTTGGTGCCAGTGAAGCACAACCTTTCCCTCTTCTGCCCTAGCGAATAAGCGATCTTGCAGGATTTTTTCTGACCGCAGGGAGTCTCGACGGTGTACAAGATGAACTCGGCTACACAAGTTGCTCAAGTAAAGCGCCTCTTCTACGGCCGTGTTGCCGCCACCGACGACAGCCACCTCTTTACCGCGGTAGAAGAAACCATCGCAGGTGGCACAGGCGCTTACGCCACGGCCCATAAAAGCCTCCTCACTGGGCAGTCCTAGATATTGAGCAGAGGCACCGGTGGCAATGATTAGCGCATCGCAGCTGTAATCTTGACTACCGCCAAGACGGAAAGGGCGGCTGTTTAGATCTACCTTCTCAATATGGTCGAAAACAATTGAGGCATCCAGACGTTCAACATGGGCCTGCATCTCAGCCATCAATTGTGGCCCTTGCAGGTCCGCCGCTCCTCCGGGCCAATTTTCAACCTCGGTTGTTGTCGTAAGTTGGCCTCCTTGTTGGATTCCAGTGATAACAACAGGGTTAAGGTTGGCTCTGGCGGCGTAGACAGCCGCGGTATAGCCCGCAGGCCCAGAACCCAAAATGATGAGGCGATGGTGTTGTGGCTGATTCATAAAATAAACACTTAAGTGTATGGAACGGAGGATTCAACGCGGCAAAGTGACGCAACTGCATGTTAACATCGGATTTTCAATAAAAGGATGCTGATTCGTTGTCAGCCACACGAAAATCTTCAAAATCCGTAGAGGATCTCACTCCAGAAGCCCGTGGCCCAAAGGACGCGCTCTTCATTGCTATTGGAGCCGTTTGTTTGTTGGTTCTACTGGCACTGGTAAGCCATAGCAGCAGCGATCCCGGTTGGTCGTCCAGCGGTGGTGATGATATCCAAAATATGGCCGGTGTCACCGGAGCGTTTCTCAGCGATGTGCTCTTTTCTTTGCTGGGCTACGGCGCTTTTTTAATTCCCGGCTTGCTGGGCTATCAAGCTGTTCGTTTTTTACTTGTCCGAGATGCCCGAAGCCCAACTGACTGGACTATTTTTGGTCTGCGCGCCTTAGGGCTGATATTGGTTGTGCTAGCCGCTACGTCGCTAGCCGCTTTGAATGACGGCGGCACTGCGGACCTACCTCAGGGCGCTGGTGGCATATTGGGAACAAGTATTGGTTCAGGCTTCGATACGGCCTTTAGCTCTATAGGCGCACGATTACTTTTACTCGCCACGTTTTTTCTTGGCATTACCATTTTTGCTGACATCAGTTGGTTGAGGGTAATTGACGAACTTGGCCGTAGACTCATCGAAGGCTGCGTAAAGATTTGGAATTGGGTTCTTAATACCAGAGACAGGCTCTCAGAGCGCCGGGAGCGAGAAAAACAGCAGGTCGAGCGTAAGGCTGTTATTGAAGACTACGTGGCACAGAAGAAGAAAAATCCACCAAAAATAAAGCCCCCCGAACCGCGCCCGGCCCCCAGTCAGCGTATTGAAAAAGAACGTCAAAAGCCCTTGTTCGACACCCCTATCACTGGAGAAGTGCCGCCACTAGATTTGCTCGACGTTGCGGCGGAAATGGGGCACAGGGGCTATTCCAAAGAGGAGCTGGAGTCTCTATCGAAGTTACTGGAACTCAAGCTTTTGGACTTTGGTGTCAGTGCCGAGGTGACCGCGGTTTATCCCGGCCCAGTGGTCACGCGGTTTGAGATTCAACCTGCCGCTGGGGTAAAAGTATCTCGGATTTCTAATTTGGCGAAAGATTTGGCGCGCTCTCTCGCAGTCATCTCAGTGCGGGTGGTAGAAGTCATTCCAGGGAAGAGTGTCGTTGGCATAGAAATCCCAAATGCCGACCGCCAAACGGTTAATTTCAAGGAGGTTTTGGCCTCGCAAACCTTTGACGAATCAAAATCGAATTTAACCCTTGCCTTGGGCCACGATATTGCCGGCGCGCCGGTCGTCGCAGATTTGGGCAAAATGCCGCATCTCTTGGTAGCAGGAACAACCGGGTCAGGAAAGTCCGTGGGTGTTAACTGTATGCTGGTAAGTCTGCTTTTCAAAAGCAGTCCCGAGCAGGTTCGGATGATCCTAATTGACCCAAAAATGTTGGAGTTGTCAGTCTACGACGGCATTCCCCATCTCCTAACGCCGGTTATTACCGATATGAAGGATGCTGCAAATGGGCTCCGTTGGTGCGTCGCAGAGATGGAGCGACGCTACAAGCTGATGTCACTTTTGGGGGTGCGAAATCTCGCGGGCTACAACCGTAAGGTCAATGATGCAATCGCAGCGGGATCCCCCATTGACGATCCAGTCTGGGTGCCAGATCAGCTATCGATGACACCCGTCGAGGAGCAGGAGCAGCCCACTCTGGAACCATTGCCTAGCATCGTCGTGGTCATCGATGAATTTGCAGACATGATGATGATCGTCGGTAAAAAGGTCGAAGAACTTATCGCGCGAATTGCACAAAAAGCCCGTGCAGCAGGTATTCACCTTATTCTCGCAACGCAACGCCCATCGGTTGATGTCATTACAGGCCTAATTAAGGCCAACATCCCTACACGAATTGGCTTTGCCGTAAGTTCAAAGGTCGATTCCCGAACAATACTCGACCAGGGCGGTGCTGAGCAGCTGCTGGGTAATGGGGACATGCTTTACCTCCCCGCAGGTTCTAGCGTTCCGGTCCGTGTTCACGGCGCATTCTGCTCCGACGATGAGGTGCACCGCGTCGTAGCCGACTGGAAAAGGCGTGGGGAACCAGACTTCATCGAAGGCTTGCTGGATGAAGGGGGGCAGACTCCTGTTACTGCGGGAGAACTGCAATCTGCAGCGTCGGGCGATGATAATCCTGAAGGCGATGCACTGTATGACGAGGCTGTTCATTATGTTACCAAGAGCAGACGGGCTTCAATTTCCAGCGTGCAGCGTAAACTGAGAATTGGTTACAACCGGGCGGCCCGACTGATCGAGAGTATGGAACAAACAGGTGTGGTATCGACCATGGGCACTAACGGCCAGCGGGAGGTTCTTGCACCACCTCCCGTGGAGGACTAGGCATGACACCTCTAGTGGGCACCAAGTGGCGCTGGTGGGTTGTCGCATTACTGTGTCTTTGGCTTTTGATTGGATTGGCGAAAGAGGTAAAAGCCGACGGTCTGCTGAATGACATAGACTCATTAAAGGGTAGCTTTAGTCAGGAAATTATCGGCGAGGATGGCTCTGTGACCGCGCAAAGTAGCGGTATTTTTGCCTTGCTGCGGCCACACTTTTTTTTATGGCAAATCACGGCTCCTGGAAAGCAGCTATTGATAAGCGATGGTGAGTTTTTCTGGCAGTATGACGAGGACCTCGAGACGGTAATCAGGCGGCCTTTAGCCGCGCAGCTCAATTCCCCATTAGCGGTACTACTTGCCGACCATTCTGTTCTCCAGCAGTACTATGCACTCACCCGCGAGTCCAATGAATTAAAGTTAACGCCCCTCGCGGCAAACCCTGTGTTTACTTCAATGCGTGTGGTGCTAGAGGAGGGAATTCCAACGGAGGTGCGCGTGACCGATAAATTAGACCAACGCATTGATTTCACGCTGACTACCGAAGAGTCGAATACGCTTACCGCATTGGATTTTTCGTTCACACCACCACCTGAGATTGATGTCACTATCGTCAAACCATAGCGTAGGGGTAGGCATTGTCGACAACACAGAACACTTTGTTCGGCGAGCCTGAAGCCAGTCAAGCTCCCCTTGCCTCACGGTTGCGTCCTAGTAGCCTGGGAGATTTTGTGGGCCAGGAGCATATTTTGGGTCCAGAGGCCCCCCTTGCGATGGCTTTGAGCGCGGGAAATTTACACTCATTCTTATTATGGGGCCCACCCGGCGTTGGAAAAACCACCCTGGCTCGCTTGTGCGCGGGAACGACGAAGGCGCAGTTTTATCCGTTATCGGCCGTGCTAGCGGGGGTCAAAGATATCAGAGCAGTTATAGATTCTGCCCGAGTCGGATTGTCACAAGGACTGCGTACCGTATTGTTTGTCGACGAGGTCCATCGCTTCAACAAGGCCCAACAGGATGCCTTTTTGCCACACGTAGAAGACGGCACCATAACGTTTATTGGTGCGACGACTGAAAACCCTTCCTTTGAGGTCAATGCAGCGCTGCTTTCAAGAGTACGCGTCTATCGCCTAAAAGCTCTAGAAAATCGTCATATTTTGGCGATTTTGAAGCGCGCGTTGGCATCTGAGCTTACTGAAGTGGAGGCGGAAGTTGAGGTATTAGAGAGCCTTGCGGCGCAAGCTGACGGCGACGCCAGACGAGCGCTAGGACAGCTCGAAGTTGCTGCCAACTTTGCACGTGTCCATCATGGGCGAAAAGTCATTGATGAAAAGTTGCTGGAGGAGCTGGGGCAGGGCAGCATGCGACGTTTCGATAAGGGAGGCGATACGTTTTACGATCAAATCAGTGCACTGCACAAGAGCGTTCGCGGCTCAGACCCTGATGCCAGTCTCTACTGGTTTGTGCGTATGCTAGATGGCGGCTGCGATCCCCTTTACATTGCCAGAAGAGTGGTTCGAATGGCGAGCGAGGATATTGGAAATGCCGATCCAAGGGCATTAGAAATCGCTCTAAACGCCTGGCAAATTCAGGAGCGTCTTGGCAGTCCTGAAGGTGAATTAACGTTAGCGCAAGCTATTATTTACCTAGCCTGTGCTGCTAAAAGTAACGCCGTTTATTCTGCTTTTAATGAGGCAAAGCGCCTGGTTGAGACGCAAGGAAGTCTTGAAGTCCCTCTGCATCTTCGCAACGCTCCCTCCGCGTTGATGCGTGACCAAGGCTTTGGAAAGGCGTATCGCTACGCTCACAGTGAACCCGAGGGCTACGCGGCAAACGAGCACTATTTTCCTGAGGAAATGCCATCAGTGCAGTTTTATCGGCCCACGGACCGAGGATTAGAGGGACGTATCCGTGAAAAATTGCAGCATCTTCGTACCTTAGATCAGTCGGCCAAAGAAAAGGCTGACCAGTAATGGGCGCTGTACTTTGGGTCGCATTGGGCGGAAGTCTCGGTGCAGTAGTTCGCTACGAAACGGGCCAGCTGATAAAAATGGCCCTTCCTAATATCAGTTGGCCCCTAGCGACATTGTCTGTCAACGTATTGGGCTCACTGGGTATCGGTATCGTCTTTATTCTTTTAGAGCGACACAACGTTCATGATGCCGCTCGACTGGTGTTATTGGTGGGTTTTCTTGGTGGTTTCACAACCTTTTCGACATTTTCGCTAGAGTTACTCCTTATGGTTGAGCGGGGCGAGTGGGGACTCTCTGTGAGCTATGTATTTGTTAGTCTTGCCAGCTGCTTTGTAGGCGTCTACTTTGGTGCGCAACTCGCCCGGGGGCTCAGTTGAAACCCGGCAGAAATTTTATGAACGCGTTATGATGCGGCCGAAAATTTAACCTCTACGATCTCTGAGGAGTCACCAAAATGCTTGACATTAAAGTCGTTCGCGAAGATCCGACGGCTGTTGCTGCGGCACTAAAAATCAAAGGTTATGAATTTCCCGTTGAGCACTTTCTTGAACTAGATGCCCGTCGCAAGCAGGCTGATATTCGTGCGCAAAGCTTGCTCGCAGACAGAAAATTGGCTTCTAAAAAAATTGGTGAATTGGTAGGGCAGGGGCGCAGTGTTGACGAGGCCAAATCGGAAGTGGCTGAGATCCTAGAAAAAATCAGTAGCGACATCTCTATAGCCACCGAGGAGGCTAGGCAGGCACAGGAGGCCCTCAGTGGCATGTTACTGGCCACCCCCAATACGCCGGATGCCCGTGTGCCTTCGGGGGCAACAGAGGAAGACAATCACGAGGTGCTGACTTGGGGCGAGCCGAAGGCTTTTGATTTCCAGCCCCTAGATCATGTCGATATCGGGGAGTTGTTGGGGCAGATAGATGCCACCACCGCCGGTAAAATTACGGGGTCTCGCTTTACGCTAATGAGCGGCGAGATAGCGCGCCTACATCGAGCATTAGTGCAGTTCATGCTGAACGAACACATCGCAGTTCATGGGTATACCGAGGTTTATGTTCCGTACATTGTGAATCGCGAATCACTGGTCGGCACCGGACAATTGCCCAAGTTTGAGGAGGATTTATTTTGCCTTCAGGGGGATCAAGACTACTACCTGATCCCGACGGCAGAAGTTCCCGTGACCAATATCGCACGGGACCGTATTTTTGAGGACCAGGAATTCGGTGATTTGGGCATTCGTTATGTTGCTCATACGCCGTGCTTCAGGAGCGAGGCGGGGAGCTACGGTCGTGATACCCGTGGACTTATCCGACAGCACCAATTTGAAAAAGTGGAGCTAGTGCATCTTGTTCGACCCACTCAATCCGATGAGGCGCTCGAATCCTTAACAGCCCACGCGGAGCATATTTTGCAGTCGTTAGAGCTGCCTTACCGAAAAGTCATTCTGTGCGGTGGCGACCTCGGTTTTGGTGCGCAACTTACTTACGATCTTGAGGTGTGGCTGCCTGGTCAGGACGCTTATCGAGAAATCTCCAGCTGTTCCAACTATGGGGCCTACCAAGCACGACGCATGCAAGCCCGTTGGCGCAACCCTGAGACCGGCAAGCCCGAGCCTCTACATACGATCAATGGCTCAGGGTTGGCCGTCGGTCGCACCTTAGTGGCAATTCTTGAAAACTATCAAGAGGCCGGCGGCGACGTTCTAATACCCAAGGTTCTGCGCCCCTACATGCAGGGTTTGGCCCGAATTAGCGCTGGGCAGTAGCCGCGGCGTTTGATGGTCCCGTGAGAGCCAAGGTGTCGGCAAGAATGCGGCCCGCCTCGATTAAAAGCACGTCAGTGGGGTCATCTTCTGAATCATCAGTATTGGGCGAATCGTCCAAGATTGCGCCACCTGCATTTAAGTCATCGCTTTCGTCGACAGCGACAATAACGTCAGCCGAATCTTCGGTGGTGCTCTCATCTTCAGCACGAAGACTATCGAGAGGTTCAAGGCCTTGGGCGAGTCGGCGCTTATTCTCGATTTCAAGTGCTTTTTGCTCTTGGGAATCTCGAAGTGCCATACGCTCTTCCTCATTGAGTGGTAGCGATTTCAGGCCTCGAGTTTCCGTAGCCATTAACACTTGATCTACGAGGTAGGTGTAATCAGGGTCTTGTTTGATTCTGCTTTGGTGGCGTTCGCTTAACGTAGGAATTAGTGAGGAAAAAAGACTGTACTCCCGATGCCTAACGGGTGAGATTTGATCCCAATCGAGGGCGTTATCAAGTGCACTTTCGCCAATCTCACCGGGATCAAAAAGGGAGGGAAAATCAATATCGGGTACAACACCTCTATGTTGAGTTGAATCGCCAGAAATACGATAAAACTTACTCTCAGTTACTTTCAACTGACCCTCGGGCATGCCTAGCAGTGTTTGTACAGTTCCTTTGCCAAAAGAGCGATCGCCCAAGACAATACCTCGTCCGTAGTCTTGTATAGCTCCCGCAAATATTTCTGACGCAGAAGCACTCAATCGATTGATCAATACTGCCACAGGGCCTTGGTAATAGTCTGAGCGTCGGCGCTTCCCGTCCCGCCACACCTTTCGTTCGGCGCTACGAATTTGAACAGTAGGCCCGTATTCAATGAAAAGCCCGGTAAGGTCATTGGCCTCTTGTAATGACCCGCCGCCGTTATTTCGTAGATCTATGACTAAGGCCTCAGCGCCCTGTTCTTCCAGCCCCTCAATCAGCTTTTTGACGTCTCTGGTCGTCGACTTGTAATCATCATCACCCCTTCTTAGGGCCGCAAAATCGATGTAGAAGGCGGGTATTTCGATCACACCTACTTTTCGGGTGACGCCGTCAGCGTCCTCGAGCTCTAGCAGTTCACTTTGTGCGGCCTGCTCCTCTAACTTCACCTTATTACGCTCGATGGCAACCACTTGGCGCTGGTCCGTTTTGCCCTTACCCGGGATCACCTCAAGCCTCACTGTTGTTTCACGCGGGCCTCGAATCAAATCGACGACCTCATCCAAACGCCAGCCCACCACATCTTCCATAGGACCTTCTGCGCCTTGTCCAACACCAATAATAAGATCCGAAGGCGAGAGCTCACCTTGCTTGTCTGCGGGACCTGCGGGAACTAACCGAACCACTTTGGTGTACTCATCATCAACCTGAAGGACTGCACCGATACCATCGAAAGACAGACTCATATTAATGTCAAAATTTTCGGCCCTTCTAGGGGAAAAATACGAGGTGTGAGGGTCATACAATTCAGTTAAAGCGTTAGCGTAAATCGCAAACACATCGCGCTCATTGTACTGCTGCAACCTGTTAAGTTGATTGCTATAGCGCTTCTTAAGTGTTGGCGCTATCTCTTCCATGGGCTTATCCGCGAGCTTTAGGCTAAGAGCCTGATTTTTCAGCCGCTTGCGCCAGCGGTCATCAAGCTCAGAAGGGGACGCTGCCCAAGCAATGTCATCGCCGTCTATGGTGAGATATTCTGATACGCCGTAGTCGAAATTGGGCACTGCGGTTGGGAGCTCTACCAATATCGCTTCAAGGCGCGTCGTCAAATTGGCCTGATATTTGGTGAAAATAGTAAAAGCAGGATCAAGGTTTCCCTCCCGACCAGCATCATCAAGAGTTGTCCTGTAAACCTGAAAGCTGTTCACGTCTTCTAGGGTAAAGAACATCTTCTGTGGATCTAGCGTATCAATGTAGGCATCCAAGTGCGCTGCAGAAAGGGCGTCATCGTAGCTCTTGCCCTCATAATGACGGTTTTGCAAAGCGTTTATCATTTCCCCCAAAGTTTCTCCCTGAATAGCCTCAGGGGCTAGCGCCCAGGTTCGATTAGCACCTAGGAGTACGATGAGAAGCAGCCAATAAAGGCGAGGGAGTATTGTCAGGGGCATGGCGTATTCAATCCGACGTCAATAATGTTGGTTACGAGATTATACGTGCCCAACAGCGGGACCCGATGAGGTCATTTTCACTACTATGCGTGAGTTTTATTAAAAAGGGTGGCCAAATCTAAGGTAAAACGCTGAATTGTCACCTGATCCCTTTGCAGCCTCTAGGCGAACAACCACTCCCGACTGGGGTTTTACCAGCCAACTTACCCCAGCACCGATTCCTGGGTACAGTTCGTCACTGCAGCTTTGAGAGGTGGCGTTTGGCCCCAAACCATCGCCAAATAAACAGCCTACACCACCAAACACGACAACGCCCCAGCGTTTAGAAAGGGGCATACGTAGATCAAATTGGCCTCCCACAGAGTTCTCCCCTAAATAATTTCCCCGGGTGTAGCCCGGCACAATCACCGATGAGTAACCCGATATGGGGGCGTCGTAGGTGAGTCGGGCGTAGGCTTGCACAGCCAGCACCGTTTCCGGGGCGGTGTCTCCAGTAAACCAATGCCCAAGAGAACTGTAGTGATTAAAGTTTCCGCGTAACACATCAAAATCGCTATTACTGTTTATGAGAGGATCTTCTGGCAGAAGTTCCTCAAGCAAGTCACCATTGTCGAGGTCTGGCTGATCGTCACTGCTGGTGTACCGCGTACCGTCGACAACTAGGTGGCTTCCCGAAGTGGGATTACGCACATGGTTACGCCCATCCCTTTCCACAACAAAGCCGACCCCAGTTGCATTAAATCCCATTAAACCGACTTGGTTACTAGCCATTTCATCTGACGTTGGAACACCGATAACATAGTTCGTACGCACGAGTTGACCGCCGAAAAACCAATCGCCTACCACTCTGTACCGGTAGCGCATAAATAGTGTTTTCAGGTCGTCCGTGGTTGCAACGGTTTGACCGCTGCCCAAAAAATCGTCGTATTCGTTGTTGATATCACCGTATGCCGCACCAGCAGTTAGCCGGTGATGATCAGCACCCCAATATAGGTCCGTAAACATTGCACTGACCAAAGAATCAGTATTTGAGTAGGAGAGCATTGCACCTGTCAGCGACACCGGTGATGCCTCGTCAAACCGATGCAGGTATGCGGCAATAGCGCCGACATTTCTACCCAACTTTGGGTCTACGCTAAAGGTTGGTGTTAACAGCCAAGGGCTATCACGCTGTGGTTGATCTGAATTTACAGCCTGTGCATTTTCTGCCTCTGTAGCATCATCTTCCATTTCCTGAGCAACGGCAGCCCTCGCGCCAGTTGTAACAAGCCAAATGAATAGGCTTAGACAGATAAATATGTGA
>JAQWYY010000080.1 GCA_029253705.1 Luminiphilus sp.
CGTGACCACGTTACCATTATGCTTTTTACCTTCATGATCGCTGGCATGGTGGGCATCGTGTCTCGCAATGGCGGGATGCGTGGAATTGTCGAATTAATCATTAAAGGCGCAAGCAGTGCTAAAAGAGGCCAACTAGCGGTTTGGTCGCTGGGGCTTGTTATTTTCTTCGATGATTACTCCAACACTTTAGTTGTCGGAAACTCGAGCCGGTCCATCACCGACCGTCTCAGGATATCTCGGGAAAAACTCGCCTACATCGTAGACTCAACAGCAGCGCCCATTGCGACCATCGCTTTGGTCACCACGTGGATTGGCTATCAGGTAAGTCTCATCGGCGACGCCATCGCAAAAATCGACGGCCTCTCTATGAGCGCCTACAGCCTTTTCCTAAACTCTATTCTTTATAGCTTTTATCCGTTTATGGCCATGTTTTTGGTGGTTCTTATCATCACCACCGGGCGGGAATTTGGCCCTATGTTAAAAGCTGAGCGTCGTGCTCGATCTACTGGTGTTACCGCGCCGCCTGTAAAATCAACGGTAGGGGCAGACGACGAAGCCGCCCTGGCCATGAAACCAGGTTTACCACCTAGGGCCATTAACGCCCTACTGCCAGTGGCTGTTATGGCGAGCAGCATTCTCGCGGGTCTGTACATAACCGGTGAAGGCGATACCGTGAGCGATATCGTAGGAACCGCAGATTCCTACAGAGCCCTAATGTGGGCATCATTATTATCGGCTTTCACCGCAGTGGTTATGAGCAGCGTGCAGCGACTGCTGTCCCTTGAAGAAATTGTCGACGCCTGGATTTCTGGCGCCCGATTTACTTTCGTTGCAATGATCATTTTAGTCCTCGCTTGGTCCATGTCAGAAATCAGCAGCGAGCTGCATACTGCCGACTTTTTGATTGCCAGTCTTGGGGATAATCTGCCTGTCACAATGCTTCCTGCTACAGTTTTTGTACTGGCCGCCTTTACTGCGTTTTCTACTGGCAGTAGCTGGGGTGCAATGGGTATTTTACTGCCACTCGTGATGCCCCTAGCTTGGGCGGTCATGAGCGCCAATGGACAAGCTGATCCTGAGCATTACTACCTACTCTACTCATCAGTATCTGGCGTTCTAGCAGGAGCCGTTTGGGGAGACCATTGCTCACCCATTTCGGACACAACCGTAATGTCGTCGCTGTCAGCGGGGTGCGATCATATCGAGCACGTGCGCACTCAATTACCCTATGCGCTGCTAGCAGGCGGAGCGGCTTTGCTCGTGGGCACCGTGCCTACGAGCTTTGGGGTGCCCTGGTGGATCGGAATGCTCGCTGCTGCAGGAGTAACTGCAATTAGCCTACGTATTTTGGGGGAAAAGGTAGAAAACTATCACGCTGATTAGTGGCGGTTTTCTTGCGTGTTTAAGCTCTCTAGCACCCATCAACCAACGCTAAAGTAGCGCTAAGGTTTTATGTCTCAAGGCTATCAGGCCCCAAGCACACATGAAGATCAAGCCACGAGCAGAGGCGAAATACTAAAGCTAAGGGTGATCGTACAATGCTGCGGGGAGAATAGGCGCGTGAAACATTGCTATAGAGCCAGATCACCGGTCAATGAACTGCTCTAAGAATGCTGCGCAAAGGCTCTGCAAGCGCCCCAAAAATTGTAATGTTGTTTATAATTAGCGCACTTATACTCCGACCCTCAAGCTGTATCGGCACAGATAGGCACCGTTATTACTATGAACACTTGGACCTTCAAATCTGCACAGGGTGCGCGTTGGCATAGCGGCGCCCTTCTTTATGCGTTAACAGCTTATGTTGCCGGCTGGTGGTTATTATTTGAGGGCGGCGGGGTTGGGTTTTTACCCGGGGTATTGCTGCTGGGCCACGGCATGATTATAGCCGCTTACTTCATTCATGAGTGCGCGCACAATACTGTTTTCACCACCAATAAACACAATGGACAACTGGCCAATCTCTTGGGCTGGATTTGTGGGTCTTGTTACGGCACCTTCAAAGACATTCGAACCAAGCACCTCCGACACCACGTCGAAAACGACGATGTGATGTGGTTCGATTACGAAGATTTTTTTCGACGACACCCCCGGGTTTATAAGATCACCACTTTTTTAGAGTGGTTCTATATTCCGGCTCACGACATTCTTATGCACAGCATTATGGTATTTACCGCATTTGTCATTCCAGAGCGGCGCAACCAACTGTCACGTAATGTCACAGTCATTTGTATCCGTGGCGCTCTGTTAGCCGCGGTGGCCACCCTCAATCCCTTTGCGCTGTTGGGCTACGTAATTGCCTATATGATCATGATCATTGTGTTGCGGTTTGTGGACGGACTGGAACACGACTATCCCTACAACACTAACCTGTTCGGCGGTCCCATTTCAGAGCACAAGGGTGACCTCGTGTGGGAGCAAGCTCACACGTTTAGCCCCATCTTGTCCTGGCGCTACGAATGCGTGAACTGGCTTATATTAAATTTTGGCTATCACAACGCCCACCATGCAAAACCCACTGCCCCTTGGTATGAGCTGCCCAAACTCCATCGCGAGTTGTTTGGGGAGGATCCACAAACCGTTATTCGACTTTGGCCACAGCTTGTTATGTACCACCGATACCGCACATACCGAATTTTTCACGACGCACCGGGTATTCGTTCGGTAAGCGGGCCCGCTTTTCTCAAAGCAGCCCAATCAGCGCAGCTTACAGGTGGCAATGCGGCTTCCTTTTTAACGGCGTTTTAGACTGTGCCCCAGCAGCTTGAAATATACCAATCCCTCTGGGCTATGGAGCAACGCATTCCCGGCCAAGCCGAGGGCACACCAGAGACCCACCTTAAGACCATTGCCAGCGCGGGATACCATGGTGCCTGCGT
>JAQWYY010000082.1 GCA_029253705.1 Luminiphilus sp.
GTTTCCGCACACAACGGTCAGGGCGTGTCCGGTGTGGGGTCGGGTGTCCGGGCTGGCAATTGGCGCACTGGACTGAGTGCCGATTAACTTTAGTTCGCTGTCACAGCCATTCAGCAAACCTCGACAAGCTCTTGATCGCTATAACGCCTGAACTCAGCGCAACCGTCAGTCGTAGCTGGATAATCAACTGATTCGCCCATTTCCAGTGCTTTACGCTCAATCTCTCTGGCGTTGGAGACCGCACCACTGTGTATAGGTTTTCCCTCAGTGACCCGAGCTTTACCGCAGACTGGGCTGTGGGTTGGCTCACACTTCTATTGAATAGCCGCTGCGATTGCTACGATAGCGCTCTGAGCGTTCAGCAGAGGTGGTACGCTCGAACGTCAGTCGTATTGGAGTAATTTAGTGCGCACAACTATTTTTGTGGTTATTACCCTGATTTCACTCCTCGCAGAATCCCCCCTGAGAGCCATGGGTGTCGATACCTGCTTTAACGACCCTGATCAAACAGACGATTTAATAAGAAACTGCATAGGTCTTCGGGAGAGATGCCGGCAGGAGCCACTGGAGCCGCCGCCCCTAGCCGTTATATGCCGAGCTCGGGCAACAGCGGACAGCCTCAGCGGGCTTTCTGGGACAAATGCGATCATTGGGGGTAGAAGTCTGGTGCACAGTGATTCTGCCTACGTCATTGCACAGGTTCTTGGCTATTCACCATGGCAGGCCTATCAAATTATGATCTACGCTGAGGCTACTGATCAATCAGCATATGAACCCTTTGATCAAGCTGGCCGTCGATTGATGACTATGGAAGAGATAGACAACTGCTATCAACAATCCATGCTGGCTAGTGATACATGTTTGGCAATAACCCCGGAGGTTCCCGGCCTTTACAAATTTAACGACACCAATGGTGGACAGTTGTTACACGAACATGCGCGCTATTCCGATACAGAAGCGCCCCCTGAAATCACTCCGTTTCCTACAGACTATTTTTCAGCTGCTAATGCACCAAAAGAGGTGTTAATCAACAATCTTCGTGCTTGGGCCTTTGGCGATCGTGACGATCTTTGCGTTGCTGGTATAACCACCGATATCGTAAATCCGCTTTCACCCTGTCTGGAGAACAGCTACCTAAACTTTCCAATGTTCTTTTTTGGTTTTGCTTTCGGAGACTCCATACCTTTCAGCGCCGATTTAGGGGTGCTAATGATCAATGATGAGCCCGGCACTCTAGCTTCGTCCGCTAGTGTGGCTATGGCAGAGTATTTGCCACACGATCCCGCCATGGCGCGCATGGGTATCTATTTGCATTCACTCGCCGATCGGATTTCCCATCATATGTGCACAGATCGTAGTCACGTGTATCCGACCGCAGGGGGTGGTTTCGAAACCGCATTTGATCAATGGGGTTGCGCTCAAGGAAGTCACTTTTTATGGCATGTTTGGGAGGCTGGGACCGATCAATCTAGAGTGCTCTCTCAAGACTTTAGGACAATAGAAGTTGCACTAAATGTGGTTTGGGATGAGCTGGAGAAAAGAGGGCGACAGCTGGGGGTTGTTGAGGAAGTCAATGCCCGTCGAAAATCTGAGACCATCGAAGGACTTATCGACGTGCTAGGAATTTATGACAGCGATGCACGCTTGGAGGCCATGGTTGAGTTGCAAGAAATTTTTAGTGTTAGGCAATTACCGGGTCACGGACACTATGCAGACCAACCGATTGGTCAGTGGTTGCAACAGGTTGGCGCATATTATGAGTAGCTTTCGGGAACGTTCTATGAGGACTTTGGCAGCGCAGATTGATAACGCAACTTAACGCTTGTTGAGGGCCGAGCGAGCCCTTATTACGATTATTGATCGCGAGCTATCTACAGGCCCCGTTGGCGCACCGTAAATACGAATGAATATCATTAACATTAAAGGATCGGTCAGTGTATTACAAGCCACCCTCGCAAAAATTGCTTTATTCGCTGACGCCGGACAAGACACTATTAATGGCGACGCAGCTGTTCTTGCGCTGGTAACAGCACTTAGAAGTTACAAGTCCTTGAACGGCAATAACCTAATCCTAATCAGGTCGCGAAAATCTCATACGCTGTATTGTGCTAAGCCTGCAGCTAATTCAACCAATTTTATTACTATCGAGGGTGCCTCCTAAAAGGCACCGAAGCTATTAGTGAACAACAAAAGGAAACAAAGGATGTTTAACGCTTTGATCGCCAGACAAACAGAAGCCGGGCAAGCCGTGTCTGTTGAGAGCCTAGAGCTCTCTGATTTACCCGATAACGAAGTCCTTGTCCGGGTCGACTACAGCACAATCAACTACAAAGACGGTTTAGCGCTGACCGGGACCCGCCCCATCATACGCAACTACCCCCTCGTGCCCGGTATCGATCTGGCAGGGGTAATCGAAAGGAGTCAAGACAAACGCTGGCAGGTGGGCGATCGTGTCGTCGTTAATGGCTGGGGCATGGGGGAAGGCCACTGGGGCGGTTTGGCTCAGTATGCGCAAATCAAGGGTGATTGGCTGGTTAAGTTACCCGACGCCCTTTCAACTCGAGAGGCCATGTGCATTGGTACGGCTGGATATACCGCGGCACTTTGTGTTGAGGCACTCATGAAACACGGCACTACGCCAGCGGATGGCGACATTCTTGTCACTGGCGCGAGTGGTGGCGTAGGGAGCGTTGCGATTGCGCTGTTAGCAGCACAAGGTTTTAACGTTGTCGCTTCTACTGGAAAGACTCACGAAGGCGCGTATCTCGAGGCACTGGGTGCCAGTGAGCACATTGATCGTGACACGATGAACACTGCTGGAAACCCACTTCAAAAAGAACGTTGGGCTGGCGTTGTTGATGCCGTTGGAGGACATACTCTTGCCAATGCCTGCGCGCAAACTCGCTATGGTGGGGCGATTGCCGCTTGCGGGCTCGCCGAAAGCCCATCGCTTCCAACAACCGTTATGCCCTTTATATTGCGAGGGGTGACGCTTTATGGCATCGACAGTGTTATGGCGCCCTCTTTGGCCCGCAAAGGGGCTTGGCAGCGCTTGGCAGCTGACCTCGACAAAACCCGGCTGAAGAGTATGGTCAAGGAAATTAGCTTAGCTGATGCGCTTGATGTCGGGCCTGAAGTACTCGAGGGGAAAATACGTGGCCGACTGCTTGTCAACGTTAATCAGTAATCAACAAGCTGACGGTCTGACGGCCGTCACGCTTAAAAGAGCACCAGCGTTGAAACAATAACCATGAGCATGGCAGCCAGCTTATTGAGCCAGCGCAGCTGAGCACCCGTACTCATACGCTTGCGCAACCACTGCCCGCCCAAGGAATAAAGACTCATGGATAAAAATTCGGTCACCATGATCACCGATAAAAACCCCGCCAACTGAGCAGCTATGGGCTCATCAGGCACCATAAATGCGGGGAGTAGCGCCAGCATAAATGCCCATCCCTTGGGATTCATCACCGCGGTGGAGCAACCCAATATCACCAAGGTAAGCGCAGAAAGACTTCCCTCCAGCTCACCCTTTTTAATCGACGG
>JAQWYY010000265.1 GCA_029253705.1 Luminiphilus sp.
AGGACAGTATTCAGTGGTTGGGGCAACAGATCGCCAACGACCCTCGATTCGCTAAAGCCACGGTTAGGTTTTGGTGGCCTTCGGTATTTGGCAGTGAGGCGCTTGTTGCGCCCACCGACCGAGGCCTGCCCGATTATGAGGGCCAGTTGTTAGCATTCAATGCTCAGGAAGCTCTGATCGAGGAATTGGCAACGGCCTTTGCCGCTGGCGGCTTTAAAGTAAAGAGTCTTCTGGCCGATATGGTGCTGTCACCTTGGTTCCGCACCACTGCGATTGTGGGCACTCTTTCAGAAACTCAGGAAGCCGCTTTAGAAACGGTAGGTCGTGGCCGACAGCTAACGCCTGAAGAGCTCGATCGCAAGAATCGTGCGGTTTTTGGTCGAACCTGGGGGCAGCGGTGGGGAGATAATGCACACGACTATAAGCCACATACAAACTTCACAGGCCGGCAGAATTATGCTGCCTTTTACGGGGGCATTGATGGTGCATCCATAACGAAAAGAAATCGTGAACAAACCCCATTAATGTCAAATGTGACCGAACGGATGGCCGTAGAACTGTCTTGTCAGGTCGTGCTGGATGACTTTAACAAGCCTCGCGAAAAGCGAACCGTATTTACTGAGGTCGAGAGAACAACGATACCTTCAGAGATGGGGGGTGAGAATTACGTATTGCAGCGAAGCAGTGGCCCAAAAAATCAGTCGCAGCACTATGAGCGCAGTTTAGATTTTACTACGGGCGATAGTGACGTGGTGATAAGGCTTGCAGACATCACACCTGATCGTTGTGTGAAGGATGAGGAAAATAGCGTTGACGGGGAGTGGCGGGCCTGGTGCTCACGCATGGGAATAGAAGGCATCGAAATTTACAGTAGTAACAGGCTGGTTTGGTCGTTGTCTGCTAGCGAGTTTGAAAGCAGTGAGGCTTTTGTGCCTCAAACGCATACGAACAATGAGACTGGTGAGGTGCATCCAGACGGCTGGTTCCAACAAGATCAATTTGGAGTAACCGCTTACTGGAACAGCGGCAGCTCCTTTTACTTTAAGCCTCAGCTAAGGTCGGGTAGTTACACTGCTGTCGTCAAATTGATCTCTCAATTAGATCAAGGCCATCCCAATGACTCCATCACCGTTGCGATTGATGTGCTTTCTGAGAAGTTTAACCCCTCGACGGCGGGCGCTAAGGCGGTAGCAAAGCAGTTGGACGCCCTTTATCTGCGAGCGACGGGTAGTGTGCTCGATGCGGATGTTAAGAATAATTGGCTTGAGGCCTTTGAGCGTTATGCCAATGCAGCATCAATGGATGACTGGTGGTACGGCGGACATTGCGATGCGAGGGCGCTTTGGGACAATTCAGAACCTCGAACTGTTGAAGAAAATAACCGGTTGTGGGGCGACCCTGCGGGAGGGATGCGGGCATGGACCTTGATGCTACATGCCCTAATGACCAGCTACCCCTATCTACATGATTGAGGAGTGATGAAAAATGCCTAAGCGTAAAACTGAAGCGACTAGTCGTAGAAGCTTTGTTAGGTCCATGGCTTTAGGTGCCGGCGCTCTGGCCAGTACTCCAGGCTTCAGGGTTATGGCGTCGGGTTTAGCCCCGTACTCGGGGAGGTTATTAGTGACGCTGGAACTCAACGGCGGTGCTGATGTGACGCAGTTATGTGACCCCAAGGTCAACACACCCGGAGAGCTTAAAATAAACCATTGGGCCGATACGGCCGACCCGGGAGAAGCTGGAAATATCAGGTTTGCCCCCGTGGCGGACAATTTTAATTTCTTCAACCGTTTTGGTGCCGACATGGTCGTGGTGAACGGGGTAGATACCCAAACCAACTCCCATGAAACGGGCCGGCTTTTCAATTGGACGGGCAGCAATGCGGAAGGGCGGCCTTCATTGTCGGCATTGCACGCCGCGGCGAATTCACCCGGCCAGCCATTGGCCTACTCAGTTTATGGTGGGAATACTACTCGCACAGCAGGCCTTGTCTCCTATAATCGCTTTGATGGTATCGGGAGGCTGCGTGAGTTGTCTCAGCCTTCCCGTATGCCATGGAATCCTGACGGGTTTATGCGTCCGGAGCGGGAAATCGTGGAAGCACAACGATTGACCAATGAATCAGTGTCAGCGCTGTTTACCGCTGCTGACCTCACTCCCCGTCAACGCAAAAGTCTCATCAGTTTTCAGGGTGCACGAGAGAGTCGAGAGGGTTTGGCAAAGCTTGCTGAACTGCTGCCAAGGGAAGAAGAGCTTCAACAAAGGGAAGATCTTCAGGCCGGCGACAATAATATGTTTGGTTCAAATTTAAAGCAGCAAATGCAAGGTGCTCTAACAGTTATGCAGTCTGGTCTGGGCTCAAGTGCTGATTTAAGTGTGGGAGGCTTTGATTCCCATGAAAACCATGACGTAATTCACGATGCACTTTATACCCACCTCGCCGATTCCATTACGTTCTTTTGGGATTACGCGGAAAAGCTGGGTTTAGCTGATCGTATTTTGTTAGTAGTCGGTTCGGACTTTGGTCGCACCAACATGTATAACGACGGCAACGGAAAAGACCACTGGCCGATTGGTTCTTACATGCTCATGGAGCAAGGTGCACGGTGGGGTAATCGCGTAGTGGGTGCCTCAGACGAGCTGCACTTTGCTCGGAAGATTAACCCCAATTCCCTGAATGTTTCTGACAACGGCATCATTATCACGCCAGCCCATATCCACCGAGCGGTGCAACAGTATTTGGGTCTCGACGATTTCGCCACGCAAAAAGGGGTGGATATTCGAAACGTGGAAGATATCCCATTGTTTTCAACACGTTTGCAGACCAAGGTTTAAAAAAGCGACGCCAGTCGGGTCGTGTTCCGCTGTGCCAGCTCATGAAATTGATTGCAGGTCTGCGTGGTTTGGGCCTGCACTGCAGGGGTGGAGACTGCTCACCTTTGTTTCCTAGACTCGACTTGCCGAGTGCCTCCTTGGTCTATTCGACAAAGTATGGGCTATAGCTATGAGCGGAAAATCATCCAATTGCACTCTGAGGCTTGGCGCTACCAGAGTGCACCTGGGTTGTCTTTTAGGTTTCTCGCAACGGAGTTTAACGTGACTCAGGTTTATTCAATCTGAGCCAGACATCCCCATTTTTTTGAGGCGATTGGTGTTAGCCAAAAAGCCTCGCAAACCTTATCTCACATTTCAAATTCGTAGGTGACTTTAGTTTCTCGCGCATTTTCGTAGTGCTCAGTAAGTTCAGTAGAGACTGGAGCCGACCAAAGTATACTTGCGGGCGCTAGGGTGATTGGGTAGAACTCTTGCTCTCCGATAATCGACTCGTATGTGAGAAGCTCTTCGGCAACGTATGATTTAAGTGTATAGAACCTGCTTGCGGAAACTGGAACCAGCCTCATGGGGTGTTCACAGTGCACACGCTTCACCCCCAAATCTTCCGCATAAGCCATGTTCCCTAACGTAGGCTCTTGGGTAAGCTCAGCAATTATGGTGTCACCAGTTACGAGGTGTATGAGATAAAGCATTGTTGTCTCCCTTGCTCATTTACAGGCTATCCAAGGCTGCACTTGATACATCCTTGAGCGTTAAGCATCGTTTGATGCGAAGGTTGGCGCTGGGCTTTAAACGCCAACCCCTGTGCCAATTCCGCCTACGATGACAAACAGATGCTGGCCATTAAGGCAGCCGGACGTAGCCTAGAGCGACGCTTTGGCTCACTTTCCCAGACTGTGATAAAACCAACATCACCAATCGGGATAAAATGTCTAAAGGAGGCGGATATGTCGCCACAAGTTCAGTATCGCGAGGCTGGGTTGCCAGATCTTGAGGCGGTGGCCTCGCTGTTTGATGCTTACCGTCAGTTCTACAGTTGTGAACCCGATGTAGAGTCTGCAAAAGCCTGGCTTAGCACTAATTTTACTGAGCAGCGATCGACGGTTTTTGTTGCCGTGGATGCTGCTTCAAACGTGGTGGGGTTTACGCAGCTTTATCCCGCGCTTTGCTCGGTAGATTTAGTGCTTTATTTCGTGTTGTACGATCTTTATGTCGCTCAGTCACACAGAAGGATGGGGGTGGGTCGTGGGCTAATGGCAGCTGCAAAGAACTGGGCGCTCGCCGCGGGGGGGGCGCGAATTGACTTGGAAACAGCTCGCGATAATGGGGGGGCACAAGCCCTCTATGAGGCTTTGGGGTACGAAAAAGATAATGTGTTTTACAAGTACAGTCTGGAGCTGCAGTAAGGCTTAATGTCGCGATTTGAAGCCACAAGCCCAAATAAGGTTGGTAGGTTAGAGTCCTATGAATAAACCTTAGGAAGGTATCGTAATGCGTAAAATTAATGTGTGGATGATAAGCCTGCTGTTACTGACGGGTGGTACTTGGGCATTGGCGGATCAAGACAACCGCGAGGATCGGCGTGATGAGCGCGGCCGTTCAGACGAGCGGCAGGATCGACGTGACTGTCGTCAGGATGAAGGTCGGGTTGGCAAGGATAAGCGCGAATGCAAGCAGGACGAAGTTCGTGATGGTCCAAAGGGCAATCGATAATCCTTTCGGGGCAGATTTCAGGCTGCCCCAACAGTAACAGCTTCAGGTACAATCCGCGTCCTCAATAATTGATGGAGAAGCGCTGTGGACCTGACGAATAAAGTGATTGCAGTAACGGGTGGGGCACAAGGTCTGGGCTTTGCTATGGCCAAAGGAATAGCCGAGCGGGGCGCCCGTCTAGCCCTAATCGATATGAATTCAGAGCCTCTGGAGCAGGCGGCCGCGAGCCTGCGCGAGTTGGGGGCCGAGGTTGCCACCTTTGTGGCTAACGTCGCAGACGAAGGCAGCGTGATTGCAGCCTTCGATGGCATCATTAACCAATTTGGAACTCTCCAGGGCCTGATCAACAACGCGGGCATTACCCGCGATGGCCTAATGCTCAAGGTAAAAGACGGTGAAGTGACCGACCGAATGAGTTTGTCCCAGTGGCAGATGGTCATCGACGTGAATCTCACTGGCGTGTTTCTTTGTGGCCGTGAAGCTGCCACGCGAATGATTCAAGCTCAGACTGAGGGTGTGATTATCAATATCTCGAGTATTTCCCGCGCAGGAAACTTTGGTCAGACCAATTATTCGGCCACTAAGGCGGGTGTTGCGGCAATGGCTGTCACTTGGGCTAAGGAGCTGGCGCGCCACAACATTCGCACGGGTGCTATTGCCCCAGGATTTATGGCGACTGAGATGGTCGCCAGCATGAAACCCGAAGCGTTGGAGAAAATGGCCTCGGGTATTCCGCTAAAGCGCCTGGGTGAGCCTGCGGAAATCGCTCAAATGGCGGTGGCCATTCTGGAGAACGATTATATTTCGGGGAGGGTGTTCGAGGTGGATGGCGGCCTTCGTTGGTAGTGCGCGTTGGGGGCCTTCGCAGGGTCCGCCTTACCGAGGCGCGCCCTGCCCGAATTTTTCGTCAACATAATTATTTAAAGATAGATTAGACCTGCTACACCTATTGTTAGTGGGACCCGTTTATGCGGGACCCAGCCAATATGTTGGGGGGGTTAGCCACTGAACAATTTCAGGGCAGAACCCCGAATAACCGGCGCAAGACCTATTGTTGTTACCCGTAATGGTCTAACGGTGCCTCCCTCGCTGTAGAAAGAAAATAAGTTGCTGGCGTAAACCAGACTTGATCAAGGCGTTACGCGCAATCCACTACAATAATGCTCACGTTGTCGGTGGCATGCCGTGCAAGGGACAGTTCTAGGAGCTGCTGCGCTGCGGCTTCAGGTGCCGATTGCGCGTTGAGCACAGAAGCAATTTCCCAGTCAGGCACAACTTTGTTGAGCCCATCAGAGCATAAACAGAACCGATCACCCGGCTGAGTCGTGTCTTCGCACCGCTCAGGCGCAAAAACGCTGGCTCCAACGGCAGTTGTCAGCGCTTCGGCATCCTGGGCACTACGTGCATCATCATAATTGAACCCCTGCTCACGAATCAGTTCATTGGCAACGGTATGGTCTGTGGTGAGCTGACTTAACTGTCCTTGTCGCAATCGGTAGGCCCGACTGTCTCCAGCCCACAATATGCCTATGTCGGTCCCATTGATAACAACCACCACCACAGTGCTGCCGATGATAGTTTGTTCAGATATTTCTTGCGCCTTGGCAATCAGCCGCTGACTGGTTTGCTCAAGTACTCGGTGAATGCTGTTAAGTTGGCCTGCAACCTGGACATCGTGGGGCAGGGTCATATCGAGTAAGGATGTAATTACAGATTGGCTGGCATAGTCACCGCGTGCATGGCCGCCCATGCCGTCGGCAACCGCCCACAGTCCTTGTCCCGGCAGGCTAACAACTGCGTCTTCATTGTGGTCGCGTACCATGCCTGTGTGACATAGCTCGTAAGATTGGCATTCCAAAGATTTCATAGAACTAAACGCTATCCGTGCGGTCAATCACGTACCATCCTTGTTCACTCCAAGACCCATGGATCATTGCTGAAAATTGATGGGTATCTGGAAGTTGGCGAGTAAGTAATACAGAGGGTTGCAGCGATTGGGAGCCAAGTCCCCACCACATTGCATAGGTGCCCAGCTGGTGGCTGAGCATTTGATCGGAGAGATGGGCTGTAAAAAATCCGCTGGGGCCGCCGAAGCCCTGATAGCACCAGCTTTCACCGAAACCAAGCTCAGGACTGCGGGGTAAGGCTTCTCCTAGCTCGGGGTCTTCAATCGCGTTTATAGCCTCGAGGATTGATTCTAAAGGGCGCTCTGCCGCATCAAAGATGTTCAGAATTTCCTTCTCTACCCCGCGCATCCAGGGCTCCGACCGCATCGCAAGTAAAAATGGGTTGGTGGCGGCAGGGTACTCCCTAGCAAAAGTCACCGGAAACGTTCGGCCAACGCTATCAGAGCTTGGTGAAATACATCCAAGCCAGCAAGCATCACCAATAACGCCGGGTGCAAGCACAAATCTCCAGATCGGGCTGGTGAGAAAGACATCGTTCCAGTGCTCTTTCAGAGTTTTCTTGCTAGCTTCTAAACCACTTTGTAGCCAGTTGTCCCACTCTTGTACGAACACCTGGGATAGATCCCTGCTAACAAAATCTCCGTGAGACGGCAGCTTTCCGAAAACGCCAGTCTTTATATTGGAGTTCACAGCTTTAAAAGCTCTTGATACACGAGAAGTTGGCAAAAACATCCTTGGCAAACGGATTTTCTATCCCTTGAGATTTAATCTGCCAGATTGTTTTGCGCCCTTTATATTCGAGGGTGAAATTAATGTTTTCCGACGACACCGAAGTGCGTTTAGTCTGATCAAGGAAACGAAACAGACTCCACTGTCCACGAATGGTTTGTGCAATGGCCTCGGCACTATCATCTTTGAATTCAAATCGAACTGCCGACTCAACGCCGGTCTGGGCTGGCCACTTGACGGGAAAAACCCGAGCTGGCCCATGGCGATATTGAAAAGCTTCCTGATCAACTTCAAGGCTCACCCGTCTTACGTTGGCATCGAGATAAACGGGTGATAAGCCGAAGCTAATACTGGGATCAGGCGCACCACCGGCAAAAAACGCCCGACGAATCCGATCGGCACGTCTGAGTTGTGTCAAAGCTGCGGTAGAGAAGGTGGTATCAATGCCGGGAAAGTTTTGCCAGCTCCAGCGGCGACCCTTGTTGGCAATAAAGCTATCTAGGTGGTCTTTTTGAAAGCTTGCAATCAGGCCATTAGGCCCAAAAAGCTTAGCGAAGTCGCTGAGTGTAATTTCGCGGCTGCTTTGAGCACTAAACGGATAGCGACCCGATGCGGCCTGGCTACAGAATCCTGCAACATCTGATGCCCAAGCCTTGTTGATGCCCAACCGGAGTTCGCCAAAAACAGCACCGCGGCTATTGTTGGCAATTTCAGTGAGCCAACGATTGAGTGGCGGCGCGGTGTCTCGGGCCTGCAGTTGTAGCTGTAGGATTTGGTCGGAATCAAAAAGGCCGCTGAGCCGAGTATCGGCATCATTGAGTAGCCCACTGGATAAGAGATCAAACTCCTTATAAACGTCGTTAATAAGAGCCTGGGTATCTTTGGCGGGGGTGCTGGAAGCGTCGTTGGCCTTAAAAAATTGATGCAACCCTTCATAGTGTTTGTCGACGGTCCTCTCGGGCCCCATGATTTGGTCTACCAGCTTGTCCTGCTGCTGGGCGCCGAGCATTTTCCCTAGTCGATCTGCCGCTCCGGCAATAACTGAACCACTGGCCACACCGGTATCGAGAACTTTTGCCCCAGTGGCTAGTGAAGTTTCTTCAAATACACGCTGTGCTAAAACGACGAAGGGAGAGCTCTCACCAGACAAAAACTTTAACCTGCGTGTCGCGGTGCTTAGATCTTTGAAAGGGCTTATGCGCATTCTGTCGAGGACAGAGTCCCAAGTTTGAATGTATTCGGTAAAATAGAGCGCCTGAATCTCTTCTTGAAGCTCTTTAATTTCTTCCTCAGTTAGCTTCTTCGCAGCATTTTCCATGACCCAATTTTCATCGGCGGCTAGCTGGCCAAGTGCCTGAAGCTGCGGTTGAAAACTATCCTTATAGCCGTCTCGGGTGAACAGTTGGCTCACGGACGGATCTGGTGACTCTGCAGCAACGCTGAAGACTTCTTTGCCATAGGGGCCAGCAGCATCAAGCAGCATTACCGGAGGCTGACCCTTAAATTCGTAATCTTGCTTGATGCGCGCGTACAGCAACGCCGACATAGATGATTGGCTAAGGGTCGTACGGGCCGTTTGGACTAGCGTTGTATCGGCCGTTACGGCTTTGAAATCTTCGGCGGTAATTGCGTTGACGTGTTCCTGTAGGCGTCCTCGCATACGCGGTTTCCCCGGTAAAAGCTGTTCCCACTCGTGGCCCATCCAGGTTCGTATTAGCTGAGGTTCGCGTCGCTCTGGCTGAGACAGCATAAGATAAACTTTTAGGGCTTCATAAATTAATTGTGGGTCGGTACTGGGGCGCGACAAATTTTGCCCGATGAGGTAAGTCATTGTGGGCAATAAAAACTGCTCCAATTCAGCCTGATAGAGTGTTTCGGCCTCTTCTGCTAAAACATGCCCCTGATAAAGGCCGAAGCGTAACGTCAGCGGGGTATCGCTGTTTTTTTCCTGCACGAATCGTAGTGGTGATGCAGCAGCATCTAACCTTGCCAGCAGACCATCTAGCCCCTCTGGGCCAGATTTTGCGGCTTGCAGGGTCTGAAAATTTGCAATTTTTTGTTCGTATTGAGCAACCAGAGAGTTATTGCGAGCATAGCTCGTGCCCCAGAGAATCAAACCTAAAACTAGGCTTGCGGCGGCACCGGCAATTACCCCTCGCTGTATCCATCGATTCCGCTGTTCAAGTTTTTTATTGGAGCCCACCAGTTCCCGCTCTGACAGCATGACCGAGCGGACGACGTCATGTACGAAAAAGCTTCTTGCTTGGCCGCGCCCCACTGACTCTTGTACTGACAAACTTCGGGCGTAGCTGCCAACTAACCGATCAATGGGCGTACCTTCTTGTGTTCCACTGGTGAAGTAAATGCCGCGCAGCAGCGGAGTTGCTTCATATCGAGAAGCGCTGAAGAGCGACTGACAAAACTCGGTGAGCGGTTCCGATAGGGTGGCAAGCTGCTGTGGAAAAGCAAAAATGCTGTTGTTGTGGCGCCGATCACGCTCTGATCGCATTCGCCAAAGCACTCGGTTGTTGATGCTGCTAAGCAGCGCTCTGAATTTCTCTGGAATGGCTGACAGCGACTCGTTCTGAGATAAGTCAAAGGTGAACCCTAAAACCTGTTGTCGCTCGCGCTGGCCTAGGTCCTCGAAAAACTCCTGAAAGCCTTGTAATAAATCGGTTTTTGTAACCAAAAGGTAGACCGGTGGATTGACGCCTAAATGGCTTTGAAGCTCCTGCAGCCGTTGACGCAGTGCATGGAGCAGCCGATCCCTGACTCCCGGGCTGCTTTCGAGGAGGCTGCTAGTGCTTACTGTCAGTACAACGCCATTTATTGGGCGACGGCTGCGGCCTTTGCGCAACATTTTCAGGAAACTAAGCCAGGCGGTGTTGTCGGCTTCTGCGTCACTATCTTGGGTGGTATAACGCCCGGCGGTGTCGAGAAAAATTGCCTCCTCAGCAAACCACCAATCACAATTACGTGTACCGCCCACTCCTTGCACTGCGGCTGAATCAGTGTGTTCTGCCATTGGAAATCTGAGTCCAGAGTTGGCTAGAGCCGTCGTTTTTCCAGTTCCGGGTGCACCGATAATGATGTACCAAGGTAGCTCGTAGAGTCCTGCCCCGGCTTTATTTTTCAACGTTGTTAACGCTTCCGAAAGATTATGCGAGAGGGTCGCAATATCAGCATCGGCGGCACTGGCTTCCTGAAGGGGCTTAGCGACGATCTCTTTAGTAAGTTGCTTGTTTGCTATGGCAGTCTGAATTCGTCGGTAGACCTTTTTACCAAGCCACGCAAAAATAATTACTGCGATGAGTATCAGCCGCGTGGCAGGTGCGCCCAGTGGCTTGAAGCCTGCAAATGCAAATAGTGGTCCCGCGAACCATATAACGGCACATACGCAGATGAATCCCAGTACCTTCATTGCGATGGAAAGCAGTTTCATTCTTTAGGCCTCATAGGCGTTTAGTGGACAATAATTAGTCGGCTGTTGTTTTCTTCTCAACAGACTTTACCAACCCTTGAATTTGCTCTTTCACAGGGATTACTTGATACCCCAGGGTGAGGCGGAACCCTGTGTAAAGCACGAGCAGTAGGGCGCCTGTAATTGCGAGAATTACCCAGTTTGGTGTGTAGTCAATTAAGCGCTTCTGGGTCTCTTGTGCGCCGCGCCAGCTAGGAGATAAATCCCGTTCGAATTCGCCGCGAGTTCGGGAAATTACGGCGTAAAGTTCATCAATAACCTGATCAAGCTCCTGCGGCCCATTTTGACGGACGGCATATTGGCCCACAAATCCAAGGAGTAGGCATGTTGCCGCCAGTTCGATCAGGTCTACCGATTCGGACCGATGCAAATGGTGTTCAATAATTTGAAAAAACTTTTCTCCGCCCCAGGTTTCATTATGGCAGGTGCTCAGCAGGGTCTGTTGAGTCCATTGGCTTTGGGCTCCCCAAGGGGTCGACATAACAGCCTCATCGAGAAAGGTACAAAGCAGGTAGCGCCCGGTAAGCACAATTTGTGGTTCGTAGCCGCTGCTATTGCCAGCCGCTTCATAGGCCTTAATCATGTCTAGAAGTTGTTGCCGCAGGGCATTTACGTCGTTGTTGGCAAGCGTATTTCTGATAAGCCCACCAGCGCGCAATGCTTCAGCGGCGGCTTCGACCAAGGGGTTTAGTGAAGAGCCTTCGATGAATTGACCAACAACGCTGGTCCCGTGTCGCACCGGGTCTGCCGGTCTGTGTGGGGCAGAAGGGGCAGCGGCAGGCGGGGGTGGTGCTGCGGGAGCGGGCGCTGCAGCGCCGGTGTTCCTGCCTCCCGGGTTTGGCCTGAGCACAGTTTTGTCGCCACTGGGGGCTGCAAAAGGATCAAAATCATCATTCATGTTTCAGTACCTCACAGCCCACAACTCCATTTTGAGTTCGGGGAATTCGCCACCGATGTGCATTGCCAGCCCGCCCGAGCTCCCTAGGTCTTTCCAGAGGTCCCCAGACTTATCAAGTTCAAAATACACATAGCCCGTATGATATGGAACTTGCCTTGGGGCTACTGGTAGTGGTCTGAGCTTAATACCCGGCAGCTGCACGTTAACTAATTGTCGTATATTTTCTACTGACCCCAGTTTGGCTTGGCTGGGGAAGCGTTGGCGCAGTACATCAAGATCCATTGCGGCGCTTACGGCAAGAACAAAACTTGCACTGCTAAGCAATGAAGCGTCGCTCACAGTTCCGACGATGATTCCATAGCGACGCTCTTGCAGTGGAATTTGGACTGCGGTTTGCTCAAGTACCATAGACAGGCTTTGTCGAAGCGCATTCACCACGGGGTCGAAGCTTTCGGTCAGTTGTGTGTGGTTATACGTCCCAAAGTCGGGAACCTGCCGGCTGCTTTCACTAAATGTGGCCATCTCGCCCGCTATTTGTAAAAGATCTGAGTAAAGTCTCTCTGGGTGGGCCCGTTTCAATTCGTCGTAGTGCACCATCAAAGGCAGGTAGCGATTAACTAGCTGAAGAAATAAAAAGTCTGATATTTCCCCGTTGCCTCCTTGTCCTGAAGCCGATACTCGCCCGCGTAGGGCTTCTGCGCGATGAAGCAGCAGGCCGCGAATCTCTCTGATAAGCGCGAGCAACACCTTGGAGGCCTCAAGATTTAGAACCGACGGAATAAAAGACTCATCTAGAAGCAGGCTTTTATCAGTGCGTACCTCTATGATTTTGCAAAGCGGGATGCAGGTAAAGCCCTCAAGAGGCTGGCTTTCCAATCTGAGACCCAGAACCAAAGAAGCCGTGTGAATTGGGGCCTCGGATGGGTCTAGTGACGCAGTATCAATCACGGAAATCTCGCTGCTCATCAACCGCCCCTGGCTAATAGTGTCACTGTCGGGGACCTGCATTTCTGGCATGCCGGAACGGCGCTCTGGCAATGTTAAATAAACAATTTGATTCTTCACTTCGCTGCCGACTTCAATGATCGGCGGAGGGGTGTCGCGCTCAGGAAGAGAAAATGGAGTGCCATCGGGCAAAATACCCGATGCGCTGGCCAGTGAGAGCTTGCCCTGCAACATCAGTTCCTGATCGAACTCAAAATTCACGAGCCCCCAGTTGAAGTCGCTTATCGCTCTGACCCGAGCTTCGATAAAGCTTTCAAAATAGCGTGTTTGTTGCTGGAAGTGCTGAGGGCGAAGAAACATTCCCTCAGTCCATACGACGCGGCCTTTGTCTGTCACCTATGCGATCCTCATGGGGCTGATTGCGGCGCCAATTTCTGGCATGTATTTTTATTGATCATTGTTAAGAGCCGCAAGGTAAGCTTTCGAAAGCGCGCCACTAAAAAGCTCTTCAAACGGGTCGTCTGACTCGGCCACCCGCTCTTGATAAAATTTACTGTAGGCAAGCCAAGCCTTCTTCTCAGACGAAGATACAATTTTGCTGAGACCAGCGCTCTGATTTTCTTCAAAATTTGCTGGCGAAAACGTTTGCAGTAGTTGATTAAAGGCCGCTCTGAGTCCTATTAAGAGTGCCATTTGGTGTTCCTGCACTTCCGCCATTGCTTGTGTAACTGCCTCCATACGCGACAGGTAAGCGGAGTTCTTTGACGATTCTGAAAACAAAATTTTTGCAGCTTCCACGTTGGCGGCAAACTTCAAAGGGTTGTTTTCAGTTTGCCGAATCAGCGTCGCCCCCATTCGGAACTCGTTCTTCAGAGCCGCCCGCGCTGCCAGCAGGTCCATCAAACCTTTCAAAACGGTTTGCTCAAACTCCGTATCATTTATTGCAGCCGCATCGCCAGAAGCGCTTATCTCCACTGACGCCTCAGCTACCTTTACCGCGGGGGGCTGCTGATGGCTGGCTACAGGCTGCTCAGGCGCATTCTGCTGATCGGCTACTGGTGTCTCTGCTATCGGCGGTGGTATCTCCGCATCGGATTTGTCATTTTCCTCAGGTAAAGGTGCTCTGGCGGGCAGTACAAGCTCATGGGGTTGAATAGGTGCAATTTCGTCACTCGAAGCCTCTGCAGCAGCGATACCCACCGCACCTTCATTGGGGCTTGCAAATGTTCCAAGGCTGCTCTCAAGAATTTCTGGGGCAGTGCTCTCCGGCGCTGGGTCTTGAGCAGCGGACATACCTGCTGCATCTTTGTTAGGGCTTCCAATCTCCTCAGGGCTGCTTTCAAGAAGCTCTGGGGCACTGCTCTCCGGCGCTGGGTCTGGAATGGCGTCGAATTCGGGCGGTTGTTCCTCAGCCATCCAATCTTCAGGAATTATCGAAGCCCCTGTTCCAGCGATTGCTTCGACACCTCCGCTCAGGGCGTCATCAAACTGCCCCTGAGGTGGAGAAAAGGGGTCTGACAGTGGATCACCATGAGCAAGGTTACTTAAGTGGGATTCCTCGGCTCCGGGGTTCGCATTGTTCATCTGCGACTCTGCATCGACCGACGGCGCCAAGGGGTCAAAAAAGTCTTCTGCACTCGATTTTGAGAGCCCCTCACTGGCGGCCGCCACCCCGAAGCTTGGAGAAAAACTGGCGGCTCCTTCCTGAAAGCTGGCCTCTTTTGCCGGGGGAGGGTCACTTGTGAAATCGGCTAGTGGGTCAAAATTTATATTACTGACACCATCATCATGCGGGAGTTTTGCAGGCGTATCGGATGCCGTAGTCGGTGTTTGCGGTACTTCGATGGTGAACAGATATTCTCCAATGCCGATCTCCATGCCGCTAGTGACTGGCGTCGAGTTGCCGCGGCCTAACGCCGCCGCAGCACCATTCACAAACAAGCCATTGGTGCTTTCGTCGGTGATAACAATGTTGTCACCTTCTGCCGAAAAGCGTGCGTGACAGCCAGAGATAACTTTTTGCGGATCGGGCAGGCAAATATCAGATGAGGGATTGCGCCCCACCGAACCTCCCGGCGCCTCAATGTGGAAAATGCCACCATCGGCAAGCTCAGCCTTGTGGTAACTCGTACATGTCAAAATCACTAAAGGTTTCACGCTTGGTGTTTTCGCCTCTGTTTACAGTTGCCCGTGCGATGTAGTATATCGCAAAGAATATATTGTTCATGCGTAAAGCGCTTCGTTTTTGATGGTGCGAATTGCGACTAGGGTTAGAAGGGTGTGGTTATGTTAAAGCAGGTGAAATATTGTTTGGTACTGGGCGTGCTGGTTTGTCTAGCTACAGGGTGTGCAAGCGGGCCTAAACCCGCAAAAGTTAACTTAAATCTGGTCGCTTCAAATTCGGTTAATCCCGACCTTGAAGGGCGTCCTTCGCCTGTTGTGGTTCAGATTTATAGAATTCGTGCCGCTGATGCCTTTAATAACGCGCGTTTCTTTGAGCTGTACGATGATGCGGAGCAGGTGCTGGGACAAGACCTTGTTGGGGTTACGGAAATTGAAATGTCCCCAAACTCCAAGCGAACATTGCCAGTTGAGGGTATGACGGTAGATACACGGTATATTGGCGTTCTCGCGGCCTATCGAGATATCGACAAAGCGCGCTGGAGAGCCATTTTGCCGACGCCTGCGGGTGATAAACTCGATGTTGAGGTAGCATTAGACGCGTTATCGGTCGTTGTAACGTCTGATGACTGAAGCAAGGGTGCATGTACACCCCCTAAGGGCGGATACCTAATGGCACAACATAGAATTATAGAAATCGATTACCACGATTTCTTAGGGCATTTGCGCGCTGCTCGCGATGCGAAGCAGCTCGTTGAGCCTAGCGACGGTGCTCGGTGGTCGGAATATGTTACGGAAACCGGATTGCGCGAGGCTGCCTTTAAGGCGCATGCCAGAGTGAAATTCACTTCTGCAAAGCCTAAGCTGGTCGCAATTTTGGGATCCGGCGCTTGGGCGGGGTGTTACTACTACTCTACCGACGACGAATCCGCGATCAAATACCTTATTTCATAGTTAACTGCCAGCAGACGCTGGCACAAAGAAGAAGTCTCCCGCCTCATTCCCCGATATTTTTATGGTCTTAAAGTCTGGTTCTTGGCGAAATCCCACGGCCTCCGACCTTTCCAACACTATAGGCTTAAGTTGGCTAAACAGCTGCGGCCCTGACATGATTTGCTCATTGGCCCCCAGTATGTTGATAAAGGCACTCGCAAAGACGGAGTGACCAGTGCCTCCGTTATCTAGGACTGGCGAGTTGCCCCCAGACGAAATCATTAACCTGCTGCTACGGCTTAGTTTGTATTTCATGAACTCTGCAGAATAATTGTTGCTTCCTGACTGGCTGAGAAAAAGGTAATCCGGAGCGTCCGAAAGGAGGCCTGCGTAGCACGAGTCGGCGACAACCAACACGCGTTTGGCTTTCAACCTGCCGAGATGGCGGGTAATAGACTCGTTTGAAATCCAGTGGGTGTCACGCGGTGGTGGGTCGGCATTGACCGGTAACCAGTATCCGGCTTGAAGATCCCCCATTTCCATTTGGCTGCCGTGGCCCGCGTAATAAATCAGTAAATTGTCGTCCTCATCGAGCTCACTATTAAGGTCGTTTATGGCATGCATAACCTCAACATCACTGGCGTTTAACAGCACTTTGACAGAAAACCCGTAGCGCCCTTCAAGAATGGAGCCGATTTTTTCAACGTCCAGTTGGGGCGTTGTCAGGTCAACCATGTGTCGGTAATCACTGTTACCGATAATGAGGGCATAGTATTGGCCGAAGGAGGTATTCTCAGTGGGATCGCCTTTATTGGAGTTGGATGAGGCTAACTCAGCGGTGACCGCCTCAGGCTGACGAAAGACCGGAATGGCAGCATATTCAGTTTCAACTTCAGATTTTTCTTCGCTGAGTCCGGCAATCATTGATTCCAGTTGCGCTATTTGGTCTCTGAGATCATCACTCGGCAGCGACACAATTGCTGTGGCTGCAGGGGTTGGATCGTTAGCTTGTTCCGATGATTGAGCCGAGTCGTTATCTAGCGTAGGAGTTGGTTCAGTGGTCTCTGGACGCTGCTGTAATGCATCGATAGAAACTTTGAGTCGGTCAACTTGCGATTGCAGCAAGGTTATCTGGTTGCTTTTTTTACTTATTTCCGACTCTAATTTCGCCCGCTGCTGGTCTTGTGCCTCCCGCGCTGCGGTTTGATAAATCACCGAATCCTCAGGCATATCCCATGCTTTGCGGTACCAGTTCAGCGCGGTGAGTTTGTCGGCCTCAACGCCTAAGCCCCGCTCGTAAAGGGTGCCCAGATTAAACTGGGCTCGGGAATAGCCTTGCTCAGCTGCTTTGCGATACCAGATCAGAGCGGCGCCGTAATTGGGTGTTGTTCCCAGTCCCTTCTCAAAAATTTCGCCGGCATTGGTCTGGGCCTCAGGATCACCTGCCTCCGCCGCAGGTAACCAGACCGCCAAAGCAGTTCGGTAGTCAGCGCGGTCAAATTCGGTGTATTCCCCACCCCGTATTCGGCAATCGCCAGCCGTTGTCATAATGGGGCGACGAGCCGTAATGTAGCGACTTTGGCCTAAACGACGGACTTGTCCGGGCAACAAGCAATCGACAACTTGCAGATCTGAAACCGACCCCTGCGAGGTGGTGTCTTGGGCCTCAGCAGCGGGCGCAGCTATGGCGACTAAAAATATTAGCACCCCTACTAGCCTTGTGGTTATGTGAGCCATAGATCCCCCGAAATTGTTATTGTTGACAAAATCTTACCCTCACCGTCACTGAGCTTCAAAGAGCCGCTAGCATGCATGTTAAGCCCTATGTAATCGCGATCATCGTTGTTCTCAGCTGTTTAGCACTCGGCTGCGCTGAGCGCGGCCTGCGCGTTTTTCCAAAACAGCCCGACGCTTGGCTTGCCGTTGGAGGTTTCAAATTAGCACTGTTTAACAATGAGGCCAAACAAGGTTCGCTGCTTCACATTTACCTCGATGGCGACGGACGCCCTCTGGTGGGCCCAGAGGGTCCAGCCAGTCAAAATGCTACACCGACGAATCCACTGGTTCTTTCGATGATGCTGCAAGATCCTGCGCCATCAATTTATTTGGGGCGCCCCTGCCATTTTTATCTGGATGCTGTGGCCTGTCATGCAGATTTGTGGACAGCTGGTCGTTATGGCTCAGTGGTAGTTGATGCGCTATGCCAAGCCGTTGAAGACCTTGCTGCTGAAAATCAAATGCCAGTGGCGCTGGTGGGTTTTAGCGGTGGAGGTGCGCTTGCGGTATTGGTTGCGGGATGTGCTGAATCCGTTACCCACATAGTTACGATTAATGGCAATCTAGACACCAAGCTTTGGGCCGAAATGCGAGGCTTTCTGCCTCTTGCTGGTTCAATGAATCCAATCGAGATTGGACTACCCGACCGGGTCACTCAGCGTATATATTTTGCGGGCGGGGAAGACACGGTTGTACCACCAGAGATCTCGAGTGCTTTTGAGCAGGCAGTTCCTGGGCGCTTAGTGGTGAAACCGCGGTTTACTCACACTTGCTGCTGGGTGTCGGCTTGGGAGAGCCTTCTGGGTGAAGCGTTCACCAGTGTCACCCCCGCCCAACCGAGGTGAACGGATGGTTCTATTTAACCTTGGCATCCATGGCTGCTTTTATTTCCTGCAATTTTTCATTGGACTGCATCACCTCATACATCAGCAGGTTGTCAACTTGCTTGTTCAGGTCCTCCGCCGATTTGGCGCCATCTAAAACAAGCCAGTCCTCAACAATTTCTCCCGCGATACTAAGGGCCTCAGGACTGTTTCTGTGTAAATCATTCACGCGCTCAAGATGAAAAAGCGCCGCGTTGTAGTCTCTAAATTTTAAGGATTCGTTCGCCATTTGTAATTGCTGGGTGATAACTTCTTGCACTTCGATAGGAAGTGACTCAAAAGGCACGGCTGCGGGCTCTCCGTCTGGGGACAGGTAAAATGTGACGCTGGCCGTGGCTATCATGAGTATCAGGATCACCGCTGAAATGCTGAATAAGCGCGACTGACCAAAGTACAGCCGGCGAAACTCACTGACGTCAGTAAGGCGCTGTTCAGTGTCTAAGGTTAGGGCACCTTTTATAGCGCGCCACTGGCGCTGGCTAAATAGTTCAGGCCTTTTCGGTGGCTGTTTTCCTTCGGCTTTGGCTTGTGGGGCGGGGGTGCGAGCGTAGGGATGCCTCCCCGTAGCCAATTCGTAGGCGATCAAGCCCAGGGCATAGGTATCATCACCGGGGGTGGGGTCTTCGCCGCCAAACATTTCAATACTGGCGTAACTAGGTGTCAGCCCGCCTAGCTCTCCCGCATCGAAGACCGTTTTATCCCCCGCGATGGAGGAACCTGAGGCTGCTCTGGCAATACCAAAGTCTAGAACTTTCACCTCCCCCGATTTAAGTAGAAAGATGTTGCTGGGTTTGAGGTCTGAATGAATGATTTGCTTGCTGTGGGCGTACTCTAAGCCCGCGGTTATACCGCTGAGTATATTGTTGAGAACTTCGGGAGAAACCCCTCGCGGATTTGCAGCAATAAGCTCATCAAGGGGCTGCCCGTCTAATTCTTCCATGGTCATGTAGACCAAGTCTTGATCACGGTCAAAATCATAAACGGTGATGATATTTGGGTGCGCAAGTTGTTGTGATTTTCTCGCTTCTCGCTGCAGCATGATGAAGGACTGCGCGTGCTGTGCGAGCTCGCCGGTTAGTATTTTTATCGCAATGTGTGGGTTGGAATCCCGGGCTTCTTCTTTACGCAGGTCAACAGCGCGGTAAACGGTGCCCATGCCGCCAGTGCCCAAAGTCGAGGTTACTCTGAACCGATCTTTAATGAGCGACCCTGTCGCTACAGATGTTGGGGTATTCGACGGATTCGGCGCCGACGAGTCTAAATTTGAGGTTGCCCCTTGTGCTTGCGGTTGAAGCATCGTCTTATCGGCCATAACTGTTTCGTCTGCCGGTATGCTTTGCTGCGCTTGAATCGTTTCGTCGTCTGCCACAGTGTCTGTTGGCCTTTCAGTGATCACCTACGCAAAACTAACATTTTTAATTGGTTTACTTAAAGGTTACCGTCGAGTGCTTGAGATGTAGCAGGAAAAAAGTTATGTTTTTCGTTTCCGGCGTTTCAGCATGGAACCAAGCCGGCAAGGGAGTGCTGGATGAACGTTGAGCAACTGCTAGAGCCTATATCCGATGACCAACCGGCGGGCGGCGACTTTGAGTACGACCCTGCCTTTGGGGAATTAGAACGCGCCTCTCAAGGGAAACCCAGCCAAGAACTGGGCGACTCAGTGTCAGAGGGCGAACCACCTGAGTGGCAAGTTGTTGTCTCGGGGGCGGAATCGCTGCTGGGACAGACTAAAGATTTGCGGTTGGCTGTTTTATACACACACGGACAATTGGTCACCTCGGGCTTTGCGGGTCTGGTTGCTGGCCTTGAGCTAACCCTGGGTCTTCTCAACCGGTTCTGGGACAGCGTGCATCCACAGTTAGACCCGGATGACGACAATGACCCAACAATTCGTGCCAACACGCTCAGTCAGTTAGCCGACGAAGAGGCATTGCTCAAAGATTTACAGGTAGCACCTATGATATCTGTGCGCGGTTTTGGCACAGTAAGCTACCGGGCGTTGTTGGTTGCTAACGGTGATTTGACGCCTATCGCTGACGAAGACTTACCCGATGCCGCATCAGTCAACGGATGCCTCCTTGAGTGCCCTATGGATGATTTGCGCACCCTTGCGGAGAACGTGCATCGAGCTTCTGAACTCGCTTCTGAAATTCAAACAACATTTGATGACCTCGCGCCTAACTCCATGCTTAATTTAGAAAAACTTGGGGCGATGTTGGCAGGTGCATATCGTGATATTGCAGTTTTCCTCGCCCGCAGGGGTGAAGATGTGGCTGGCACTGATGTTGGTGCAGATCAGGAGGGCGATGGTGCCAGCAAGGCGGGTTCAGTACCGGGACAAATTTCCAGCAGAGCAGACGTCATTAGGAGTCTGGATGCCGCAATAGCTTACTTCCGTAATGAAGAGCCCTCCAGCCCCGTGCCGTTGCTATTGCAGCGTGCCAAGCGCCTGACCGCAATGGATTTCCTAGAGATTATTCGGGACATGGCGCCTGAAGGTTTAGATCAGATCAGAAACGTTGGCGGGCTTGATAGTGGCGATGAGTGATGGGCGGCTTTGCTCGGTTGCCGGTGAGGATTCAGATCAAGCGCGGAACAACCAAAGTATGAAGTGCTAGTCGAGTTCCGTTACCGCATGGTTGCGAAGCTATAATTGGGGTGAAATGTGTGGTACACATTGTGGTGGAATCTAGGGTGCAGCATACCTTTCGAACAAAGAGGTCATTGAAATGGCAAAGGCAAGTAGTCAAAAATTCATAGCACGCAATAGAGCTCCCAGAGTTCAGATTGAGTACGACGTGGAGCTTTATGGTGCGGAGAAGAAAGTCCAGCTCCCGTTTGTGATGGGCGTAATGGCAGACCTTTCGGGTAAGTCTGAGGTCGAGAAAGCCCCTCTGGCCGACCGCTCTTTTACTGAGATCGACGTCGATAATTTTAATGATCGCATGAAGGCGATCAAGCCGCGGGTGGCCTTTAGTGTGCCTAATACGCTCACAGGAGAGGGGAATCTGCCCGTCGATGTAACCTTTGAGAGTATGGAGGACTTTTCGCCTGCAGCTATTGCACGCAAAGTCGACGGCCTTAAGCAAATGCTTGAGGCGCGCACCGAGCTCAGTAACCTCATCACTTACATGGATGGCAAGTCGGGAGCTGAGGAACTCATTAACAAAGTGATGGCAGATCCCACTTTGCTCCAATCGCTTGCGGCATCGCCCAAGCAAGAGGATGAACATCAAGAGGGCGAATAGCACCACCGCTCGGAAATTAATGACGTGAGAATTAGTGAACAGGGGAAGCAATAATGTCCACAGAAGAACAAGCAGCAGGGGCAGCAGAAGGTGCAACCACAACGCTTGAGGTCAGCGAATTTCAGGATCTTTTAAATAAAGAGTTTAAGCCGAAGTCAGACCGATCTCGAGATGCTGTAGAAGGCGCTGTTCGGACATTGGCAGGGCAGTTATTAAAAGATACCGTCGTCATCTCGGATGACGTCATGAGCACGATCCAGGCCTTGATCGCCGAAATAGACGCCAAGCTCACTGAGCAAATTAACCACATTTTACACCATGCAGATTTTCAGCAAATGGAGGGTGCCTGGCGTGGTTTGAACTATCTGATATCGAACACTGAGACGGATGAAATGCTCAAAATTCGTGTTCAGAACATCAGCAAGAAAGAGCTGGGCAAAGAACTCAAGAAATATAAAGGAACGGCTTGGGATCAAAGTCCCATTTTTAAGCAGATTTACGAGCAGGAGTATGGCCAGTTTGGTGGCGAGCCTTACGGTTGCTTAGTGGGGGATTTTTACTTCGATCACAGCCCTCAAGACGTTGAATTGCTGTCCAACATGGCGCAAATTTCAGCTGCATCTCACTGTCCCTTTATATCGGCTGCCGATTCGTCGGTAATGCAGATGGATTCGTGGCAGGAGCTTAGCAACCCCAGGGACCTCACGAAAATATTCCAGACCCCTGAGTATGCTGCTTGGCGCTCTCTCAGGGACTCGGAAGACGCACGCTATTTATGCATGACCATGCCTAGAACGCTGTCGCGATTGCCTTACGGCTCTAAAACCGATCCCGTTGATGAGTTTGACTTTGAGGAGGATACCAACGGCGCCGATCACAGCAATTTTGCGTGGCAGAATTCAGCCTACGCCATGGCGGTAAATATTAACCGCTCGTTCAAAGAGTACGGCTGGTGCTCAAGAATCCGAGGTATTGAGTCGGGCGGTGCTGTTCAAGAGCTACCCGTGTACTCGTTTCCAACGGACGACGGCGGTGCGGACATGAAGTGCCCTACGGAAATTGCGATTTCCGACCGGCGGGAAGCCGAGCTCGCAAAAAATGGCTTTATGCCGCTCATTCACAAAAAGAACAGTGATATGGCCGCATTTATTGGCGCTCAGTCTCTGCAGAAGCCCGTTGAGTACGATGACCCGGACGCCACCGCAAACGCTAATTTGGCAGCGCGGTTACCTTATTTGTTTGCGACCTGTCGCTTCGCGCACTATCTGAAGTGCATTGTGAGAGACAAAGTAGGATCATTTAAAGAGCGTGCTGATATGGAGCGCTGGTTGGGTGACTGGATCCTGAACTATGTTGATGGCGATCCAGAAAATTCCAGTGAAACTACAAAGGCAGAGAAGCCGCTGGCGGCTGCTGAAGTGCGTGTACAGGAAGTTGAGGGCAACCCCGGATATTACACGTCGCAGTTTTTCTTGAGGCCGCATTATCAGCTGGAGGGCCTGACTGTATCGTTGAGATTGGTGTCAAAACTTCCTTCGGCGAAGGCGGGTTAATTGTCGATTGATAAGGCAAAGTCTAGGGGCTGGCGGGTGGTCCGAAATTAAAAAATCACCGGTAAACAATTAATTGGTAATCATTTAATAGTAATGAGGGATTAGTTATGGCAGTGGACGCGTTTTTAAAGTTAGACGGTATTGATGGTGAGTCGCAGGATAAAGAGCACAAGGGTGAAATTGATATCATCGCCTGGTCTTGGGGAGGTGCATCTACCGGTTCATTCGATTTGGGTGGCGGTGGCGCCTCGGGCAAAGCCAGCTTTTCAGATCTCAGTTTGACCAAGTACTATGACAAGGCCTCACCGAACCTTATGGCTAAAATGGCCGACGGTACACACATTAAGGAAGCAACGCTTTTTGCTCGCAAGGCTGGCGGTTCTTCCGCAATTGAGTTTTTAAAGATCAAATTGAGCGACGTTATTATCACTTCGGTGACTTTTGGCGGGTCTGGCGGTGAGGACCGTTATACAGAGAACGTTTCCATAGCCTTTGCTAAGTTTGAAGTGGCTTATCAGGCGCAAAAGAACGACGGCGCTAAAGACGGTGGTGAGATTAAAGCTGGCTGGGACATACAAACGAACCAATCTGTTTAAGTAAGCTGGCGCTCTTCTAACTGCAAGAGCCTAACCAAAGGGGGCAAGATTGGACATCGAGAAGTGGGTTAACGACGGCGACATTAAGCAAGCGCTTGAGGCCGTCACTCAAGATGTCAAGGCCGCGCCAGCCGCGGCCTCCCCCCGCATTGCCCTATTTCAATTGCTGTCCATTAATGGGCAGTGGGAGAGGGCGGCAAAGCAGCTGGCAGTTCTCAAGCAGCTAGATGACGAGTTTAAAGTGCTTGAGCAGTCCTATGGATCGCTCTTATCTTGCGAATTATTTCGCCAGGGCGTGTTCTCCGGAAAGCACACAGCACCCATTCTGGGGCAGCCCGAGCAGTGGATGGTGCTTGTGTTGGAAGCATTAAAAGCCGATGCAGTTGGTCGCCACGATCAGGCTATTGAGCTGCGCGAGGAGGCATTTGGTCTTGCCCCGGCACTTGCTGGACGTGTCAACGACGATGGTTTTGAGTGGTTAGCTGATGCGGATTCTAGGATAGGGCCTTTTTTTGAAATTATGGTTCGCGGAGATTATTACTGGGTGCCGCAAGCAAGGATCGAGTCGCTCACTTTTGAGTCGCCGACCGACGTAAGAGATCTCGTCTGGGCGCCTGTGTCGATAGTTTGGCAGGGCGGTGGCGAAGAGGTGGGATTTGTTCCTGCTAGGTACCCCGGAGATACTTCTAACTGGTCTGCTGCTCAGCAATTTGCTCGGGAAACGGCATGGGCCCCTTTGGGCGTCGACACATGGGCGGGTATTGGTCAGCGTCTCTACGCGACTTCTGATGATGACTATTCGGCTTTAGATGTTCGAACGATTGCCTTTGCCTCCGATCAAACGAACGCTGATTAATTAGTGGAAGCGAACTAGCCTCATGGACACCATGTTCCAAAAAGAGAGGCTGCAGCCGTCCTTGCTTGATCGTCTCCTTGACGACACGCCACTGCGCTCTGGGAGGCGTCAGTGGGTGTCTTTAGTGGGCAGCGAGAGCAGCAGCGAAACTGATCAACCCGACAATCAACCCCCGCTTTCTAGCCGCGGCTCCTCCGGCAGTACAGCGTTTATTTCGGCCCGTAAGCTCAGAGAATTGGTGACAAGAGATATTGCTTGGCTGATGAACACCGTTAATTTGTCGTCCGTTTATCCAGAGCTGGAGGCCTTCCCCCATGCTGCTAGATCGGTGTTGAATTACGGCACAAATGAGCTCACTGGGCGCACAGTGGCAGGGTTGTCCGCCACTGAAATCGAGGAACGCATCCGGCAGGTTGTGCTGTTTTTTGAACCTCGTATCATGCCGTCGACGCTGGTCCTTGAGGTTAGTAAAACTGATCACATGGATGGCCGAGCACTGGCCTTTGACTTGCATTGCGATATTTGGGGGCAGCCCGCGCCAGAGCACTTAGTGATTAGGTCGATCATTGACCTTCAAGATGGCCATATTGCGGTTGCAGGCGGTCGTTCCTGATGGACGCGAGATTCTTAGGATATTACGAACGGGAATTACAGTTCATCAGGGACATGGCGGGTGAGTTCGCTAAAGACTACCCCAAAGTAGCTTCACACCTTGCGCTGGACACTGCGGATGTTTCCGACCCCTATGTTGAAAGGCTATTAGAAGGTTTTTCGTTTCTAACCGCTCGTCTGCACCTTAGGATGGACGCGCAATACCCTCGCTTTCTGCAAAGCTTGCTGCAGCAGGTTTACCCGAGTTATCTAGCCCCTAAACCCTCCGCAACTGTTGTTCAGTTTGAGTTAGATGAAGCTGGGGGTATTGATGGCGGCGTTGCAATAACCAGGGGAACTCGGCTCAGAGCTACCAAGGCAGCCTCGGAGCAAACCGCCTGTGAGTTTGCAACAACACAACCTTGCGAGTTGCTACCGGTCGCGGTTGCCAGTGTTGACTACGCGACAGATATCGCCGCACTCAAAGAGTTAGCGCCACCCACGTTAAACCCGCGCGCAGCTTTGCGCCTAAAGCTGAAGACTCTTGATGGAACTGCTTTTCAAGAGTCAATGATCGACAGCCTTACATTTTATTTGTCTGGCCAAACCCGGCAGGCTCACCGACTCTTAAAACAGCTGTCTTTGCATACTTTAGGTATGCAGATTAGCGATGTTCAGCAACGCTCACGCCAATTTATTGAGAGCCACCACGTAAGCTTGCCTGGGCTTGATGAAGAGAATTCGCTGCTTCCTCGTGACACGCGCTATTTCTCGGGATTCGCTTTGTTGGGGGAGTATTTCCACTTCCCTGAAAAGTTTTTGTTTGTGCAAATGTCTGACCTAACGAAAGGTTTAGCGCGACAAAAGGCTGACGAATGCATTTTGACCATATTTTTGAGCGAAGCTGATCAAGAACTGATAGGCCGAGTTAGTGTTGATGACTTCTCCTTAAATTGTGCCCCTGCCATTAATCTGTTTTCACGCCGCACAGACCGAATGCGCCTAGACACGCAGCATGAAGAACATCACTTGCTTGTTGATCGTACGCGGCCAGCAGATTTTGAAGTGTACTCTGTGGAGAGCGTTAGCGGATTTTCAGAGCATAACGAAGAACACCGGTTTGCCCGACTTTACGATAGTGTGGGGCAGGACTTGGGTTTTTCCTCTGGCGCATTTTTTAGCCAACGATTTGATAAAAGATTGACCTCTTCCAGTGCACGAAAGTTTGGAGCGCGTTCTGCTTACATGGGGAGCGAGGTTTTTCTCTCGCTAGTTGATCAAAACGAGGCGCCATACCCCGCTTCCATGAAGCATTTGGAGGCACAGGTTTTTTGTACTAACCGAGATCTTCCCATCAATATTGCAGTGGGGCGTGGTTCAACAGACTTTTCACTCGACATTAATGCGCCCGTTAGTGCAATACGAGCAAAAGCAGGGCCTACTCGTCCAAAGGAAGGTTTGGCATTAGGTGAAGGCGCCCTGACTTGGCGTGCAGTGAATCATCTTTCTACAAATTATCTGAGTTTGGTGGAAGGCTCCCCGGGTAACGGCGCCAGAGCTATTCGAGATCTGCTGGCCTTATATGGAGATGAGTCAGATTCCACGATCCGTCGGCAAATCGAATCACTACAGTCCGTTGCCGCGCGACGTGTAACCCGACGACTTCCCACTGACGGTCCTATCACTTATGGACGTGGCCTGCAGGTCACGTTAAAAGTTGACGAATCTGGCTTTGCTGGTTTTGGTTCGTTTTTACTGACTCGAGTCCTTGAGCGTTTTTTTTCGCGCTATGTGTCGATTAATAGCTTCACCGAAACTCGCGTTGTATTCACAGACTCCAAGGAGGAAATTCTATGGCCACCGACAGTGGGCCATCGGCATCTTCTCTGAGCGGGTACGCCTTACTTCGACGTGAGCCCTGGCGCTTCAGTTTTTATCAAGCAATGCGCATATTGGAGTCAGAGTTTCCGCGTGACTCCCAGTGGGGGTACGGACGAAAAGCCTCAGACGATCCGGTTAGGTTAGCTCAAGAGCCTTCCATGATTATGGCCCCGAGCAGCTTGTCAGAGTTTGCAACTGACTCCGGTAGGCCACCACGTTTGTCCGTTTTGTTTTATGGATTGTTTGGGCCTCAAGGGCCTTTACCTTTTCATCTTACAGAGTATGCACGGGAAAGAGTGCTTCATCATCAGGATGATGCACTCGTCGCTTTCCTCGATATGTTTCATCACCGCTTGCTGACATACTTTTATCGTATTTGGGCTGATGCAACCCCAACGGCAAATCTGGAAAGGCATACTGATGTGTATGCTCAGCAGTTAAACTCGATATTTGGTTTGATTGAGGGGCCAAACCATCCGACAGACCGCATGCCTAACCAGTTAAAACGGTTTTTCTCTGGGCATTTGGGCTCTGAGGTAAAACATCCTGAGGCCCTATTAGATATTTTGAAATCTATCCTGACCATGCCGGTATTCCTTGAGGAGTTCGTGGGCCGTTGGTTGGTGATCGAGGACAGGGACTTGCTGCGCATTCATGGGCAGTTATCGTCTCAGCGCTTAGGTAGGCAGGCGACACTTGGCGGTCGAACGTGGCAGAAAGGTAATAAATTCAGATTGCGTATAGGTGCTCTTTCCTTGGCGCAATATCT